>DATDXK010000130.1:0-5763 GCA_035289345.1 Candidatus Nanoarchaeia archaeon | reverse complement strand
CAAAAAATTTCGCTGGGTGTAAAACCCCGCCCTTTAGGGCGAAATTTTTGCATGCTAAAAATGCGTAGTTGAGAAACCGCCTCTTTTGAAACCTCGTCATTTATGGCGAGGTGAGGCGGTTTCACGCATTTTTATCATTTCATGCGTCAGCTATCAACTTTAAGAAGCAGCAGGCGAGAAGACGGCAGAGCTTAGAGCTTCACTCCAGATTGCTGGAGTATTACATCTTTCAGAAAAACTTATTAAATCATAGAACTACCACCCTAGAAAGGTGCTCAGATGGACAGACTAAAATTGTTGGAAGAGTTTGGCTTTAAGAAAGAAGTTACTGAAATAATTCCAGGGGAACACGGCCCGACCGGATTTCCCGCGCCTAAAAAATCTTACACTTTATTTCTGGAAAGCTCTGAATTAGCCCTGGAAGCGCCTTATTACTGGATTTTAGACACGCTTAAGATGTCTTTCCCAATTGTGGAAAAGCTGGAAGATTCTTTTGCTGCTTCTGAATACTCTGCTTTTTTTGGCGGAGCACAGCAAAAACTGGGGGCGCAGCAGGATAAAATATCACAGTACCTGGCGGCTACCGGAAAGATGATCAAGGAGCTGTTTCAGATGGTGCGTGAGCTAAGAATCATTGACGAGCGGCTGAAATATTATGATGGCGCTGAGAATGAATTAAAGAGGGATATTGATCAGCGGGAAAAGGGCAGTGAAATAACCCTGAAAGGCATGTTTGTAGACTTAGTGCAGGGCGGGGGTAAAAGCGCAGCTTCAGTATATGGGATGTCCCGGGAATTGGAATTTGTAACCCTGCCGGACTTGTTTTTTGATGCTCCAGTATTCAAGAACCAGCGAGAGCTGGAGAACCACGTCAAAAATCTAGGCAAGGATTTTAACCAGAATGTGTTAAGAGTATTGATACGTCATCTCACCCAGTTCAAGCAGTGGAAGGAGCAGACAGCCAAAGAGCATCGCAGCCGACAACGGTTCATGTTAAGTTATTTGTTGCAGCACTTTGAAATTATTAAAATGTACATCAACTGGATAAGACCATATTTGAGGCAGGCCTCTAAACTAACTTTAAAACAGACCAGCATGCAATCGCCAGACTTGGTGGGAGCCTTTGAAGGAAGCATGATTGATGTGGAATTGCTGGCGCGGCAAAGAATGGAAGCTGGTAACAGCGGAGCCAACGGTTGCGTCTTAATCACCTTCCAATTCCGAACCAGGCCCGACCTGAAAGTTTATAATGAATACCAGCGGGGGGCCGTGCATGTGGGAAGAATGCAGTTTGACCTGCGCGTCTATGGCTGGACTGATAAGGAAGTGGAGAAATATAAGCAGCTTAAGATTAAAGAAATGTTTGAATTGATGGGCGACGTCTCTAAATCGGTGGAAACGGCTATGAGTTCCCTGGGGCAAGAATTAGATTTATACTTAGAGAAAGCCAGGCAAATGGCGGAAGGAAAAAAAGAAGCCCAGCCTGAGCCAACGGCTAAGCCAACGCTGATGAGCAGATTATTCGGCGACTTCTATACTCCACGGCAGCAGAAAGAAATGGCTAAATCTCTCAGCGCCAGGGAAATTAAAAAACAGGATGCTGAGCTGAATGAAAAAATGGGCGGACTGGTGGATAAAGCTAAAGCTGCCGGCTGGGCCACCTTTAACAATTTCAAGAAGTCTAACGGAATGGTGACGTGGTGAAGCAGCATGGTCAAGAAGAACCATCACAAAAGCAGGGAAGAAATCCGCCAAGCTCAAGAAAGAATCAGGCAGAATGGAACTGCCGATTCTAGGAATGCTGCCACAGAAGTTAAAACAAAAATTAAGCCTGGATCTGGCACTGAAACTAAATCACCTGAGCAGAATTTAAAACAGCTTACTGATCGTTTTACTGATAAAAAAGCCTTATCTGAAAATACCTTCTCCACGCTGCCGGATTCTTCTCCCAAAGCCTCAGAACTGCAGAATCTGGAAGATACACTGGCTAAAGAAAAAATTCCCTTGTTCATTAAAGAATCTGAATATACCAAGGAGTTAAGCCGCGAACCGGTGCAGATTCTTTACGACCAGGCTCGAGCCTTATCGCAGCGGGCTGAGGAAAAAGGTTATCTTAACCAGACAGAACAGCGGCAATTGGAGTACATTACCGGAGCAATTGAAGAGAAAGTGGAAGGCGGGGAGTATTCTTTTACAGAAGAAGCTGCCCGCAAAGCATCACTTATTTTAGAACTGGCTTCAGAATCAAGGCAATTGTATAAAAGCACTAAATCAAACCAGAAGTCTTGGTATAAAAGTGGGTAAGAATAGGTATACTAAAAATGCTAAATAATCCAATTTTTTTTAGCCATTTTTATATATAGCTAGTGTTCTGGCAAATTAATTATGCGATATTGTATCATTCAGGTCTATCAGGAAAATATTCCTCAATTTTGCTTCAAAACTAAATTGTCGCAGTACTAGTGACCCCGGTTAGTTTTTGATAATTTATCACACCAGCTATACATTATAAAGTAAATGATACATTATAAAGTAAATGATATGATTTTAAAAAATAGTATCAATAAAAAAATTCACATAAATCCTTTCAATCCCTGCTGTGAGCTTTCCTTAAATATTTCTTCTTCAGTATAGCCAGCTGTGGCCAAGATGCCAGATACGGCAGGAATCAGCTGGTGATTAATATAATAATCATAATCATATTCCCCTTCCTTAATTTCATGAGGCAGCTTGGCTCGTTCCCGGACCAACCCTGAACCTCGACTGACAATATATTTGACCACCATCCCAAGTGTAACTGGCTGGCCCTGAGCTATCATCCGCCTAGCTACATGAAGGTGCGGGCCCACAACCTTATATTTAGACAACTCACGGGTGATTTGTGTTTTTATAACTAATTTTTCTAGCGGAGTTAAGCCTTTTTTTAGGTCTTTAACCACGCTACGCACATACCACAAGGCCTGCTTTCCTTGATCACGCAACACTAAGGACAAAACTGCCTGCTGCGCTTCTTTGGCTAAAGCCGAGCTGTTCCTTCTTACCATCTCAAAACCGGTTATCTTAATTGAGCCATCATCTCTGAGGAGGGCATACTTCTTTTTGGCCCCCTTATCTTGGCCTTTTACTGAAACAAAGATTCCCCGCGGAAAATAGCCTTCCAGATTAAGTTCCATTTTTCCCGGCAGACACAAATTAATTTTATCCATGAACGCTGCTGCCGCAGCCACTGTTTGGCCGTTGAGCTGAATGAATAAACTGTCGGTATCCCCATAGACCAATTCAAAACCGTTCTGCTGGGCTTTAAGCATGGTATCCTGGATATAATGCCGGGCATACGCGGTAGTTGAGTCAGCTGATTCCAAAGAGTACCACCTTGAGCCATAAAATCCCAGATAACCGTAAAACGAATTGGCCAGGATTTTCAAGGCATAAGACTGGGCTTCCAGCACAGCCTTTTCCTGCCCGGCAGCCAGTTTGATCTGTTTTTTAATTTCAATCCGGCGGCTGATCAGCTCTTCCAATAAGGAAGGCAGAAAGGCCCGGTGTTTCTGGCAGAACCAGTAAGGTTTTCCAGGAACTAAGTTAGCGGCAGTAGCAGTGCAGCAATTGCAATTAAGGCTTTCCGGCCCCAAGTTATGCGAGCTGATGATGCTAGGATAAAGCGACCGAAAATCAAAAACTACTAAATCATTGTACAGCCCTGGCTGGGGCTCATAAACAAATCCGCCCTGGATGGACTTGTTCATCCGCTCGGTAATTTCCGCGTCTGCCGGCCGGTTTGGAGCAATTATTTTCTTGCCTGCAGCTTTTTTCAAGATATAGCTTTCTACTAAACGGCTGAAGCGCATTCTGGTAACGTCAAACAGCGGCAGGCCGGTAATGGCCACGAACTCCATCATCTCCGGCAATAATTTCTCGCTGAGCAGGTGAGTTAATTTTGCGTCATGAAGATTATAGCGGCAAAACTGCTCCAGTTCAGGCTGGTTGTTGTCCCAAGCTAAAGATAACTGGTCGAGGTTAACGCTTAGTTTTTTCTGGCCCAGCAGTTTTTCCGAGATAGTATCTAAACTAAAGCTTTCTACTTTTAAGTCCAAGCCAAAAATATACCTGATAAACCTATAGATGTCCAAGTGAATGATTCCATTAAGCTTAACTTCGCTGGTCTTGCCGGCGGAAGAAGTCCTGACAATTAGCCGGGAATGGCCGATCTTAAAATCAGCTTTAGTTATGGCACATCTGGTGTTAATGTAAGGCAGGTCAAATCCATCTGAGAAATATCCAGCCAGAATTTCCGGATCGACCTGCCGGATATAGTAAGCAGTTTTTTCTAGCAATTCTTTTTCATCAGCTACAAATTCAATACATGGATCTTCAGTATCAAACTTCTTCCAGGTGATGACTTTTTCAAAATCTGGCCCATACAGGCCGACCATCAGGATCGGATTTTTTTGTGGATCAACTTCGTTTTTAGTTGAATAGGTTTCAATATCCAAGGCCAGAATCTTCCAGGCTTTGGTTAGCGCTGTACTAGATTGGTTACTGGACGGCCTTATTGTTTTAGCGGTTATGATCTTGGTTCTGTGGTCAAAATCGCCTTCCACTTCTACTTCTGCCATGGGCACGAGATTAACATCACGCAAATAACGGTGAATAAACAAGATATCTTTCTCAAAACATTCCACGCCCCAATCCTGAATTTGTTTAGCCAGCACCGGCACAGCTTGAGGATAATTGGCATAAATCTTGAAAAAAGGCTTGATTTTGCCATTAAGCTCCAGCAGAACTGGCTCATGCTTAAGCACTCTGGCAGTATTGGAAGCGTGGCTTACTGTCAAGTTAGTTAATCTATCCTTAAATTTCTCGCGGTCAATGTTATCTACAGCAGCATAGAAAAAAACATCATGCCGCTGTTTAATAATTGCTTTCTGGCCGTCACTTAGCTTGCAATAAGAATAGACATATACTTGGTCCTGTTCCAGCTTGTATTCAAAGTCGTAAGGGTAGGCGGTAAATCTCATCACCAGGCTAATTTCGTCATTTTTTATTAAGATGATGGTTAGATGTAGCTTATATAGCTTAAATTGGTCAGAACCAGAATCAACAGGTTTTCCTAATGCCCAGATCTCTAGTTGTTTACCAGAAAAAGATTAACAGCTTATTTGATTCGCCCAGATCTTTTTTTTAGAAGTGCCATTACTGCTATAATTATTAAACCAGTAATTATTAAACTGATAATAAAATTAGCCCGGATTTTATTCCAATCGATAACTTCTTTCTTAACGAGATTATTCTTTATTTCAGTATTCCTTATTCCTGATTGTTCTAACGCAGATAATTCCAGTTCATCTGTAAGAGCTTTCTCCTGCCCTAACCATCTATTTTTTTTATTTTGGCCTGTAGCAGCATAAGTGCAGTTTTGTTCAACTGGCGGAGTTTTGTGCCAATCAGAACAAGTGCCGACATTAAGGCAATTTCTGGCTTGTTTTCCAGATGGTGAACAGCTGCTCCAGTTGGTGCAGTTCCAGTTATAAGAACATCCTCTTGCATTAATTATCCCTCGATCAGTTATTCCTTCAACTACTTCATCGGCTGTAGAACCGCTGACAATAAAAGCGTCATCTCGGTCAAAGAAAGTTGTTTCTGCGCCTGCTGCAGGGAGCAATAATAAAACAATCATGACCCTGAATTGCTTCATTTAAATGCACCCCGTAATCAGCCCGCTTTTAATTTGGACCAAGCATGTTTTTTTGCATTTATCATCTG
>DATDXK010000129.1:0-33209 GCA_035289345.1 Candidatus Nanoarchaeia archaeon | reverse complement strand
AATATCACTGATGATTCGGCTGTAAGTTCGGCCACTGCCAAAATTATTTACCCCAATGGAACCACTGAGATTATTTTTTTAAGTCCGAATTTAGCCGATCACCAGCGGTATAACGCTTCATTAATTATTCCCAATCTGCAGGGAGCTTATCAGGTAACTATTATCGCCAATGATACATTCAATAATGTTAACACCAGCAATTCCGTTTCTTTTACAGTTAATTCTACCGATGCTGATAATGATGGCGTGGCTGACGAGATTGATTTCCTGCATGGAAATTGGAAAAATGTTACCGTTAGTGGAATAAGCCATTTTAACGCTACCATCGGCGGTAAAGCAGCTGAGGGAACGTTTAATGGGCTTAACGAAGTGCTGTTTTATGACGGCCTCAACCCCGTGCTGAATTTTACCCACGATTTTTCAGAACAGGCGCTGGATTTTAGCCGGATCAAGATCATCTTGGATGCCCAGTCCATCATCATTAATTTAAGCAGCCAGTTATTAACTGGCGAGAGCAAGACGATTTATTTGACGAACAATAATTTCATAACTTTATGCGTTAAAGATGCTGAAGTTAGCGCGATTAATGAGCTAAGTGAAGACTGCACTGGAAACAATGAAACCGTCTTTACCTCCTGCCTGGGAAATTCCAGCAGCGTGACACTGCAAAAAATTACCTGCCAAGACCAAGGCAGTACGATCAAAATAGCCAATTTAAAACATTCCGGTGTCAAAGGAGTCGCGGCTAGCACAGATACGGGCATAAATAATCCAATTGCTGACGATGGCAGCGCTTCTGGCGGCCGCAGTTCGCGAAATTTGGCAGCTGGCGCTCAGAAAATTGCTGCAGCCGAGCCGGCGGTGGAAATCAGTTCAGCTCAGGAATTAACTCCGCCGCCCTCATTACTGGAGGTAGTGGATGTTTCCGCCAGCTCAGTCTCTGAGAGTGCCCTGGATGCGCCAGCTGTCCCTACCGGAGCAGTCATCAGCGATTTATCCACCGAGCCATTGACGCCCTACATTTTAAAGTCAACGATGATTGTTGCAATAATGATTATTGTTTTTGTGGTGGTATATTTTACGGATAAATTGCCGGGAAAGATAAAATAGGCTGCAGGATGCAAATAACCAAACCAGATAGCTGTGCCTTTAATCTAGTGGGTATTAATAAAAAAGATCTGCAATGCTTTAACCAGCTACAAATTCCAACTCTGCTTAAGATTAATTTTTTCTGAGGCTTAAAAAAGGCTTGTTGGACACGCCAAGGCCATAGAAACTTATATATATCTTAAGAAACTCTTTTCTGATAGAGAGCAGTGGTGATAGATGTATAGAAAAAAGGCTAACCAGAAAGTTCTATTTGCTGGAATATTTATCGTAATGTTAGTTGCCCTAATTATTGTTTTATTTTCTTTAGGCCCAACTGAGCGGGCCTTTGCTGGGCAGGCGATTTTAACCCGGCAGCAGGCGGAAGTTAGCGGTTCTAGTTCTGCAGATGATCCTGGAAACTTGTTTATGGGGAGTCTATCAGAATACACCTTGTTAAAAAATCCTGTTGCCAATGACATGACAGTTAGGCCAAATAGTCTTGACTGTCCAGCAGGAGCTACACTAAATGCGGCAGCTCAATTTTGTTCTATGAACAATGTTGGTTTTACCGGATGGGTATCTATAAGGCTGAACAGTCCCAGTTCAGTTAAAGAAATAAGAATTGATGTAGAAAATAATGCTGATGGGGTAACTGTTGGTACTTCTCCAGGGAGTATTCCGACTATGGATACCCCGAGGGTCTTTGTAGGGAGGGTGTCAGCTGGACCACCATTTGTTCCAGCCGGATCGACATTTGTTCAGGCCAATATTGTGAGTATGATATCTGGCAGAAGTACAGTTAATTATGTGCTTTCGCCGCCAGGATTAATCGACTCAATCATGGTAGCACGGTCAGCGCAAGGCCCTAATGCTCCCGACCCTCGCGTATATTCTGTTGAACTAATACCGGCTTGTGAGCGGGTAAGTGGAAATCAGATTGTAACGGTTAATGGCTTCTCAGGAATTTGCCAAAATGGAATTTTTTTAACTGCAGGCCATCCTTGTACCATCGCAGGCCAAACGGTTGGCGATAGTTTATACTGTGATGGACAAAGATTTATCACGGAAGGAGAACGGGTAAGAACACAGTTTCTTAACGCTGACGGCACGCCTATCCCTAGGCCAGCAGTAGAAGGTCTGTGCCCTAACGCTAATGATTGTGTTGGAACTCCCTTGCAAGGAACGAATTTATTTTGTTTTGAAACTCTGGAAATACATCCTAACCAAAATAATGTCTGCTTAGCTGGCTCTTGGCATCTTTGTAATCAAGAGGGATTTATTCAGGGCAACAATTTAATCTGCCTGGGCGGAACATGGCAGCCTAATTTAAATTGCAACCGCCAGAATGAAGTGAGAGGGCAAGCGGTTTGCAATGGCCGGACTTACGTGCCCTGCGGTTCTGAAACAGTACGGCAGATTGCCTGTCTTCCTGGCGCAACCCAGATCTGCAGCCCGGCCAATAATGGGCAGTTAGCAACCAGAGCTGGCGGAGACAATTTTTATTGCAGCGCTCCTGCCGCGGCAGCCGGGCAGAATGCGCTGGCGCAATGGGTGCGATGCGACCAGCAGCACCTGGGCGAAGGCGTGGACAATCATCTGATTTTAACCAGCGGCGTAGTGTATAATAATCGTTACGTGTGCGCAAAAAGCGGTATCATTAATCCCTCCCCTGTCTGGCTTTCCATAGATTGCAGCTCCTGTTTAGCTGACGCTCCGGGATTTTGCACGGGAAGCACAGTAGTTAATGCTGCCAATAATAATCCCGAGAGAGATTATTATCTTGGAACTGAACGAACCGTTTTAGTGGGCTGCACGCTGAACCAGAACGGCTGTTTCTATCAATCGGATAATGACCCCAGCACTGCCAACTTTTTTGGGTATGATGAAATGGTAACTGATTCAAGTATTTCAAAACAGTTTATTTGCGGAAATAACAACCAATGGCTAAATTGCAAATCACAATCTGGAGCTAATCAGCCGTTCTATGCCAGCGATGGCTTGCAGTGGGTCTGTGATGCTGCTGTTGGTACATGGGTGCAATGTGCCTCTAGTATTGCCGGTGCTCAAGCAGGCAATTATGAATGCCAAAATGTTAATGGCAGGATGCAATGGTTCAGCGCCTTTGCTTGTAATGAGCGGGCTAAATACACCTTGAGAGGCGGGCAGATCTGCAACGGGGAACGGTTTGTCAGCTGTCCGGCAGCAGAAACTGATCCGGCTCTGCAAACTGATGCTGGCGTCAGCGTGGCTTGTGTAAATAATGCAGTAGTCAAGAGGGAATTAGCTTGTTTTGATGCTGGAGAAAATCGTGACAATGACCGTGACGGGCAGGCTAATTGCCAGGATTCAGATTGTATCGGAACCCAGGACCGAGTGCTGCATGAGGAAGCTTTATTTACCATCACTTTAGCGGCTAATACCTGTCCTGGCTTGAATTATAATGTTTTAACAAATCCGGCGGCACCACAGCTATATTCATATAACCAGTTACGCGTCTGTTCTGATGACGATTCGCGGTTTGCGGACGCCGTGAAGATTTGCCATGGGCAGCAGGGATTGCAGTCGCGGCAGTTTACGGTCCAATCGGTAGATGAATTGGCTCGAACCAATCAGCGCCCAGTGGTAAATCCGGCAGTTAACCTTGTCAATCCCAACAGAAGAGTTGTTTTTATTTATGAGCCGCCAGAAGGAACTGGTCCTAAGGAAGTGCAGGCTGTGCTGGCGCTGGATGTAACGCAAACTGAAGCAACTTTCCCGCTAAGCAATTTAGTCAATAACCTGCTGGATGGTCAGGGGATGATGTTAATCCTGAACCAGCAATTTTACCTGCTGACCTATCCCGAGCAGCCAAGTTTCTCGATGCGCAATTTACAGCTGCGGCATGTTCCATTAAAGGTATTATATACTGCTGAACCCTATGCGGGAACCAACCAGTACGTGTTCAACGTGTTAGGCCAGCGGCAGATTGTCTTAAAACAGGAAGGCAACAATTTAATTATTTCAACAGTACAGCCGGGAGAGGCGCCGGCTGCTTTCGTGGTGCCGGTAAATTTAACTAAGCAGTATGAAATTACCATCACTAAATCTTCTCCGGTGGAAATAACTTCTCCGGCAACGTTAGGATTATTTTCCATCTGCCGCAGTGATAATGATGCTGATATTCAGCAAGTCCAAGTATGCCTGCAAAATATTCCCCTGGGCACCTTAAAGCTGGGCAACTTAACCAAATTGCAGTTTGCTGCCGGTGAAGGGTTTGCCGCGCTGCCTATCATAGATACTCCAACTCCAGCAGCCACCAGGCCGAGTTCAATTGCTGCGATAAGCGGCGCGCCAGCTACGTCTAGGCTCTTTTTGGCCACCTTAGGCGGATCTGGCGGCCGAAGCGCGGTGCCGGTAACTCCAGCAGCCACCAGTACGGAGCCAGTTAGCCGTGAATATTTATTATTGTATGAATACAACCAAACAACGAGAGAGAAAAAAGTTTCCCTGTTAGTCTTAGCCAAGCCCAGAAACCTGTTGGCGGACTTAGAATATAACGATTTTATTAACAACATGGTGCAGGGAAGAAGATTAGGGTTGGAATTTGGTGCTGAATTATACGTGTTAAGTCATCCGGGCCGAGAGGTTATTTCCTTACCAAGCTTGGCTTTAACCAGAATATTAGGCCAGCGCGCTACCGTTTTCCCGGCAGTAGGCAGCCAGGACCGCGTAGAAATTTTGATTTTAGGCGGCCACAAGGTCATTTTGCAGCGAAGGTATGGCACGCCTCCTCCGCCATTCCAGATGTCGGTCTTAACGCTGCAGGAAGTATTAGATGTTCCGATCAATTTAGACGAGCAGCTGTCAACAGTATTTTCTTCCGAAGGACCGGTCAGCATCAGCAGCCCGACAAATTATGGTGTGATTTCACAGAGCAGCCAGGATCGGGTGCAGCTGCGTGACCTCTTCAGGATCAGCAGCACTCGCCAGGGTGAAATCGCTGAATTAAATTATCGCCAGCCGTTGAGAAAAGAAAACGTTTTGTTCTATTACCACTCCGCGCAGCCGCTGGGAACGACAGAGCTGCCAAGATTTGTGAAAACTGCTGCTATTTACCGTGCCTATGATGTTCTGGAAACTGCAACTGGCCGAGCGTTCACCAACCAGTTCATTCAAACTTTTACCAGCGGCAAGGAATTAGCCTTGAAGTTTAATGATCAGCATTATTTGCTAAGCTACCAGGGAGGAGACAGCTCTTCACCGCAATTTTTCATCCTGGACAATTTGCGGCTGAGCACGCTGGATAAAGCCAGAACGTTTACGGCCCAAGTTTCCGGCCGGCAAGCTAGGTTTATTGTACCGGAAGGAATATTGCTGGTGGAATTGGAATTAAGCCCAGGGGGAGATAGAATAGTCTTCAGGACTACCGCAGCGGTGGAATTACTGCCCTCCGAATCGTTTGCTGCAGAGGAATATACGCAACAATTAACCGCCGGAAACAAAGCTGCGGTAGGGATAAATAATATCGAGCTGGACCTTTGCAATGAAGAGTTGTATGGGCCTACGGCCAGCGCGGATGTTTGTTTTGGCCCCGGTTCAGCCAGGGATGACGACCGCCGTACCCACGTGATAGTATCCGTTTCATCACCGCAGCTGCTGAAAATTGAAGGAGAAAATTATCTGCTGGAAGTCAACGGCCAGACGGGAGCAGGCAAAGCCGTGAACATTAGAAGAGTGATCACCATCGATCAAAGAAGAAGCGTTTATACAGTGCAGGACTGGACCAAATTTATCGCCAACGTTTCCGCGGGGAATGGACCGATATTTAATGTAAGTAGTACGTTATATTTGCCCACAGCCAGTTCTCCACTGCTGGAGCAGTCTTTCGGGTTCAGGGAATATCCCATTGGCAGGACTTATAATTTAAGGAAAGTAAATCCAGTAAGCTCCATCACTGCCAATGGCACGCTGGCCTTAGGCGATGACGTCTTGAGGATCAAGCAGGAAGTTATTGGCGAGTTACGAAATAGAATCATTAATACTGAGTTTAAGTTGGAATCGTACCTTTACCTGCCGGACGATGGAACAGCAGTGCAGTTGAATGTTACAGCTGGCTCAAGGCCATTAATTTTTGCCTTGGAAATTGACGACAAATTTTACACTTTAATTGTAAATTTGGATACTGGAAACCAGCGGCTAATCCGACTGTCAGAGTTGACGGAACGAAATTCCCTGGATAACCGAGAGGGAAGAAACTTAATTACCGGAAGGCTAGTTGCCGAAGGCGATTCCAGAACTGTGCGGATCGGCTCACAGCAATTTGAAATCAAGGTGGAAAAAATCAACCGGGCTGGCGGGCAGGTAACCTCAGCGCAATTATCAATTAAACGAAAATAAAAATAAGTTAGATGAAAATGAAACCAAACCAGAAATCAAGCCACCAGCAGGTGGTGAAAAATAGTAAAAAGGATAAAACAATGAAATTAGACTTTCAACGTATCGGCATGGCCTTGGGAGTGCTGGCCCTGCTGCTGCTGACGATCATCGCGGCCTTGTCTGGGCGAGAAAAGCCTCTTGCTGGCCAAGCCTTTTTTGTGGATTTGGACAACCTTCCTTCCAATGTAATACAGCTGTCACAGGAAGAAACATTAATTTTCCGGCAGCTTCCAGCACAGGCTAGCACAGTAAGATTTAGCACTGCGGTAGATCTAAGTTCGCGCGTGGAACAATTTACCTTAACCTTAATCAAGGACGGCGCTGACAGTTATATTTTTGAAATCAATAACAGCGGCGCCTTAGTGGTGCGCGACCGCCTGGATGCGGCGGGGGATGTAACTTCATTGTACCTTAATGCTAGGGATGCTCTCCTGGATTTAGAGCTTAGCTTGCAGAATGGCCAGCTGCAGGTAAGCAATTTGCATTTCGTTTCACCAGACTTGTTAAAATTGCGCCTGACTCATAATGAAACCGGCGTTTCGTTGGGCAGAGTATTGCGGGTTAACCTTAGCCAGATTTTTTATAGCAAATTAAATGTAAGCAGCCCGGAGTATCCGGAATTGGAATTAAATGTTATCACTACCTTAACTGCTGCAGGCACACGATATAATAATACTTTCAAAATTAATGGCTGGAATCGGCTGCCGGCGGAGGTCAACCGAACCATCAATATAACCTTTGGGCCGATTAATGAGCCGGCATCATTATTGTTGAATGTAACTGGAACAGTTTTAGGCGGCAAGACCGCCAAATTTTTGGTTTTGGCAGTGGGCAACAGAACTCTGGATGTGAATGATTCAGGATACCCGCTAATGCGCTTGGATTTTATCGATGATTTAACTCATCAAGGGACAGGAAGGGCGGCCAGGCTTAATGTTACTTTCAGAGATACAACCGAACTGCAGCCGTTTGCTTTGCCTTGCCGGCTGCCTGACAGCGAAGCAGTGCTTTATGCCAACGGCCGTGCGTCAGGATTCCTGGCTAAAGATAATATTGCTAAGATTTACAGTTATGATCCAGTGGCCGGCCGCGCTTTACAGTCGGCTTCCGCAGCGCCGATTGGCCAAATTCCCCGGCTGAGCCAGTTTGAGGGCTATTTCGTGCAATTAGCCCGGGCGGAACCAAAACAGATTATAATTAACAATTGCCAAGTTGAAGATCCACAGCTGCTAGATGCGGCTTCTGCCTCTGCTCTTCCTTCCTTAGTTAGAGATCAGCTGCCATCACTCCAGCTGATTCAGCGAATCAGCCGCGGCTGGAACTTGTTCTCGATTCCCGGTGTAGTTCCAACATCATTAAAAGAAATTTCACCGGCTAGCGCGCGGTTTGAATTGTTTGCCTGTGCGCAAGGAGAGTTATGCCGCCGGCTGAATGTTAATGATCCCTTGTTGCCAGGCCGGCCGTACTGGGTGTATTCCACCAGTGAGTTTACGGTAGCCATAGAATGATCCTAAAATAATACCTAAATTATAGACTATGGACCAAACTAAATTATAACCTGAAATAATCATTAAATAATGTTCGACTGATGATAAAATGAAATGGGAACTAAGAATAATGCTTTTTATGCTGGCGTTGGCGCTGGCTTTTTTCAGTGTTAGCGCGGTCAATGAAAGTGATATTCCTTCCTTAACTAATTACCATCAGTTTTATGGAACAGTAAGCGGATTGCCGGCGGGAAGCTTTGCGCTGCGGATTCAAGCCGGGACGGGAGCAGCGGCAACTGCAGTTATAGCCAACGACGGCAAATATGGGTTTGCTGAGGCAGTAAAAGTTGCTGGAAGTGCTGGTGATACGGTTACCTTTAAAGTGGTTAGCGGCGCTACAGGAGCTATAACCAGCATTGGTGAAGAGCCCTATGTAAGCGGCAAAGTTCAAAATAAGGAGTTGCGCTTTCCGGCTCCTGTTGAACCAGCTGGCGCTGCGCCTTCTTCCGGCAGCCAAAATACAACTACAAGTAATGATATAACTGCAAGTAATAATGCGCAAGGCGGAGGCAGTGGTAATCGTGATAGAACATCCAGCGATCAAGCAACAACTATTCCAGCAACTGGCGGCGCTTGTTTGCAAAGCTGGGAATGTGGAATCGGTTGGTCTGTTTGCCAGGGTCAATCACAAACCAGAACCTGTGTGCGTGTGGATTCTTGCGATCTGCGGTTAGCGTTAGGTGAAGTATCTAGCATTATATCCATACCCAAGCCGATTGAACAGCAGTCCTGTGTTGGAACGGCAGGAGCGGTAATTTGCCCGGCCGGCAGCATAAGTTGCCAGGGCAACAATCTTCGGCAGTGCTCTGCCGATGGCAGCACTTGGATTACGATCAATTCTTGCCCACAGGGATGCAATTCAGCAACCTTATCTTGCCAGTCTGCAGCTAAGGAGGAAGCGCCAATTCCTAAGTCCGCCGTACCTTGGCTGCCCATTGGCGCTGGTGTAGGCGGATTGTTGCTGGCAGCAGCTGTAATTCTGATAATATTGCACTGGAAAAGAAGCGGAAGTTCTGGTTCATTGCAGCCGGTGAAGGAATATATTGTTGAAGCCAGAAAAAAAGGGTTTAGCGATGCAGTGATCAAAATGAAATTAGTGGCCCAGGGCTGGGATGCCGAAAAAATTGAAAAATTGTTGAAATGACTGAAGGGCTGTGGGGCAGTAAAGTTATGCTTTTACTAAAAAGAGATTATGCCCAAGGGTAGTAAGGCCGTATGCTGTGTCAATCCATTCTTCTCTCTTCTTAGTAAATCTCCATTCCGTTCTTTTCTTGTCCTCTGAGAATCCACTTTCAGACTGATTTCTTTGAAAATATTCCCGCAGAAATGCATTAGTCTCATCAGTAAATGCATAAATCATCCTGCACCATTTTCCAACACCCAATGTGGCAATATTCTTCTTTGGTAAAATGTACCTTTTTCCTATTGACCGGCTCTGTAGAAAATCTCGTTGCAATCGGTTAGCATAAAGCTCAGCACCTGATTCTGTTAGGTAAAGGCTGACATTCTCCGGATGAGGCAACCCTCTTGTCAGCTGAATATTTAACGATAGTGGTGCTTCGCAAATTGATGCTAACTACATATTCTACAGAGCCCCATCATGGCAAACAAGCTTTTTTTGCCAAGCCCTAATAAATAACAGCTACCACTACCCCCATAACATTTTCAAAGCGCATCTTTAATGGATCACTGTGAGTATTGTTATCGCCTCGCGCCAGGCAGTAAACGCCTTGCTCATCAAAATTAACCTCTATCGCCAGATGAATGATCGTGCCGTAAGCGGTGTGATAAGAAATCACATCTCCTAAATTAATTTGTTGTGGTGAACTAGGTTTAATCTCGATAGCCGGTGAATTTTTATCAATCAACGGATCCCTGGAATTGCTATCAGTAAATCTGGCCCAGGATGAATTAAGGACATTTATTATTCCTTTATCTTTAATTACTATAATCTGCTCTTCTTTAATCCAGTCGCTGGGCGATTGGCATTCTGGTGATTAAAAAAATTAAAGCCGGATAGGGCCATTGCCGTAACTATTGCCAGGCTGAGGATAATTAATAGCCAGGACTTGCGGCCAATTGTTTTGCTGTTGAATATATTAAAAGGACCATACCTTCACACTTTTATAACTTTTCTATTCATATCTTAACGCCTCCATCGGCTTCAGCTTAGAGGCTTGATAGGCCGGTATTACTCCGGCAATGATTCCAGCCACAACAGAGAACAGCAACCCAAATAATATTACCGGAAACTCAATGGAGATTATCAAAGGAAACCCGGATTCTTTAGCTATTGGGCCGACCAGCGATCAGCTAAGCCAACCTGGCCTAGCAGCCGGTGAGCCTTGCTTTTTCTAAGGGAACTGGGTTGCCGCTGGAAGATCATTGGCAAAGCCACATTATCTAAGGCATTAAGGGTGGGAATCAAGTTAAAAGTCTGAAAAATGATAAAAATGCGTGAAACCGCCTCACCTCGCCATAAATGATGAGGTTTCAAAAGAGGCGGTTTCTCAACTACGCATTTTTAGCATGCAAAAATTTCGCCCTAAAGGGCGGGGTTTTACACCCAGCGAAATTTTTTGCATAAAACCAATTTTTCGGCCACGAATCTGGGCCAAGTCGCTTTCAGAAAACTGCTGCATCTTTTGCTTTCCAAGATAAATCTCTCCGGAAGTCGCCTGGTCTAAGCAGCCGATGAGGCTCATCAGCGTGCTTTTTCCTGAGCCGCTAGGACCCATTAAGGCTACAAATTCACCTTGATTTACCGTCAGAGAAATTCCGGCCACGGCTGGCACTTCCAGGCCGTCTAATAAATAAGATTTATTTACTTGCTCTAGTTTTATTGCTGCAGCCATCTTAAGCAAATTTACAATTGGTTATTTATAAAAGTTATTGAAGAAATTTAGACTTCTGTTAGTGTGTTTATTTCTGACAATTAGCGGTAGCTATCTGTGAAAATATTTGTTTTTTCCACCACAAAGATTTTTATATCATTCTGCTTTACCATCCCGAAGATGGACTTCCAGGAATTAGTTGAGTTATATGAACAGTTAGAGAATACAGCTTCCGGCAACCAAATGCGGGAAATACTCTCTGGATTTTTTAAAAAAGTTCCGGCTAAAGAAGTAAGGATAGTAGCTTACCTCACTTTAGGGCAAATCTCTTCTGGATTTACCGCAATAAATTTAGGCCTGGCTGACAAATTAGTTTTAAAAGCCATTGCCAGGTCCAGCGGTAAGGAATTACCGCCAATTATGAAAATAATGCATCAGACTGGTGATGTCGGGCTAACTGCTGAAGAAACACTGCATAAAAAGCCGCGCACTTTAGTTCCAGTAGAAAAATTAACCATAACTGATTTATTTGAAAATTTGCAGCAAATAGCCCAGGCTAGCGGCGCTGGATCACAAGATCTTAAATGCAATCTTCTGATTTCATTATTGCAGCGGGCTTCCGCTAAAGGAGCCAAATACATTACCAGGATAGTTCTAGGGACGTTAAGAATGGGCGTGGGAGAGATGACCGTTCTGGATTCCTTAGCCCTAGCCTATACTGGTGAAAAGAAAAACAAGGCAGTTTTAGAAACAGCTTATAACATTTGTCCGGATGTCGGAATAATTGCTGAAACGATCGTCAAGAAGGGGTTGTCTGGGCTAGAAAAGATGGAAATTCATCTGGGCCGGCCGATTAAGATGATGCTGGCGCAGCGAGTAGAAGCACTGGAAGATATTCCCCGGAAAATTTCCGGCCCATTGGCTGTGGAAGGAAAATATGATGGAGAGCGGGTGCAGGCTCATAAAAGTAAGGAAGGAATAGTCTTATTTTCTCGCCGCTTGGAAAATATTACGGAGCAGTTTCCAGATCTGGTTGATTATTTTAAAAAGCAAATTACGGCTAAGGAATTTGTCCTGGAGGCAGAGATAATTGCCATCGATGAACAAGGAAAACACCAGCCCTTCCAACTGCTGATGCAAAGGAGAAGAAAACATCATGTCCAGGAATATGTTAAGAAGATACCGATCCAGGCTAAACTGTTTGATTTATTATATCTGGATGGAAAATCCTTGCTGCAGGAAAGCTATGAACAAAGATACAAATTGTTGAAGAAAATCGTTATCCAGAGCAAACACATTGCTCTAAGCGACCGCCTGGTCAATATAGAACTGCCTCAACTGAAAGCTTTTTTTGAAAAGATGCTGCAAGAGGGCTATGAAGGAGTCATGATCAAATCACTTTCGGGGGAATATCAGGCTGGAACACGTGGGTGGAACTGGATTAAATGGAAAAAGGAATATGTTAAGGATCTGGGAGATACTTTTGATTTGGTAGTTGTGGGTGCCTACCATGGTAAAGGCCGAAGAAGCGGCCTATATGGCGCATTATTATGCGCGGTCTACGACCAAAAAGAAGATGCCTTTAAGACCATCTGCAAATTAGGAACTGGATTAACTGACGAAGTACTGGCTGGATTACCAGAACAATTAAAGAAATATAAGGTAGACAAAAAACCGGTTCGAGTTCAAGTGAAGAAGGAAATGGAACCAGATTTATGGTTTGAGCCAGCGATAGTAGTGGAAGTATTAGCTGCGGAAGTTACAAAAAGCCCGTTCCATACTTTGGGTTATGCCTTGCGTTTTCCTCGCTTTATCAGGATTAGGGAGGACAAGACTGCTGAGCAGACTACGACTTCTAAAGAGATTATTGATTTAATTAGGAGTTGATGGAGGGGAATAATACAAGACACGGTATAATTCTTCTGGATTCTCTTTCACCAGGCCTTGATTCAATACATACTGTAGAAAATAATCGAACATTTTGTACACCTGCATTGGACGGTTGCCGAAAACATCCTCCAGCGTTTCGTGACGGCCATCAAAGTTAATACAGATTCAGGCATCATATACTAAAAATGCTAAATAATCGAATTTTTTTTAGCCATTTTTATATATAGCAAGTGACCATTGTCACTTCGATAATTTATCACACTAGCTATATACTAAATATGCTAAATAATCGAACTTTTTTAGCCATTTCTTATATGCCCTTTGATGCGCTCATTTTGCCTACGGGGGTATATTATACCCTTCCCCTACAAACTTTTTTAAAGCTGATTAGATTTCAGATGCTGGTATGACTTTTGAAAAATTGGGTCTAAAATGTGGGATTGAGGTTCATCAGCAGCTGGAAGGCCAAAAGCTATTCTGCCACTGCCTAACACAGCTTAGGGAGGACCTTCCCCATTTCAAGATTAGCAGGAAGTTGAGAGCCAGTGCCGGTGAGTCTGGTGAGATTGATATTGCTGCTGAACAGGAACAGTTGAGAAACAGGACTTTTACTTATGAAGGATATCATGACACTACCTGTCTGGTAGAATGCGATGAACAGCCGCCGCTGGCCATCAATAAGGAAGCTCTTTACACTGCGCTGCAATTCTCAAAAATAGTCCAGGCCAGCATCTCACCAGTAATTCAGGTGATGAGAAAAATTGTTGTTGATGGTTCCAATACTTCTGGATTTCAAAGGACAGCGCTTGTTTCCAGGAATGGACTAATTAAAACCAGTGGTGGTGATGTAAGGATAACTAATATTTCACTGGAAGAGGATTCTTGTAAAATAGTTTCTGGAAGCACTGAGGGCCAGACTTACCGCCTGGATCGATTGGGCATTCCTTTGATAGAGATTGGCACGGCGCCGGACATCAAGACACCAGAACAAGGTAAAGAGGCAGCCCAGAAGATTGGCTTAATTTTAAGGTCGTTGCCAGGGATCAAGAGGGGATTAGGCAGCATCAGGCAGGATGTTAATGTCTCAATTATCGGCGGCAGCAGAATCGAGATCAAGGGCGCGCAGGACTTAAGGAGCATGCCAGAAATCATCCAGCTGGAGATGAAGCGGCAGGAAGAACTAATTAAAATCAGAAATGAATTAGAGCATCTTAAATTAGTCCCATTCAGGATTTACGATCTTACTGCCCTGCTCAAAGAATGCCCTTCCAGGATCATTAAAATGGCTTTAGAAAATAAGGAAAGAATTGCCGCGATTAGATTAAATGGGCTTTCTGGTTATTTAGGCAGAAAACTGCAGCCAAATTACCGCCTCGGGACAGAGCTGGCCTGGAGAGCTAAGATAAAAGCTGATATCAAGGGCATTTTTCATTCTGACGAGCTGCCAAATTATGGGATAACTAAAGAAGATGTAGATAGAATTTCTCAGGAATTAAAATGTCATAATGGTGACGCTTTCGTGCTGGTAGCCGGTTCCGTCCAGAAAACAAAATTGTCTCTGGAAGCAGTATATGAGCGGGCTTTAGAGATTATAACTGGAGTGCCGGCTGAAGTGAGAAAAGTTAATCCTGACGGCCTTACCTCTTACCTTAGGCCGATACCCGGAGCGGCTAGAATGTATCCGGAAACCGATATCCCTTTAATTATTCCAGACCTTCAGCAGATTCAATTGCCGGAACTGCTGGAAGATAAAATAACACGCTTTCAAGAACGGCTTGGATTAAGCAAGGACTTGGCTGCGGCTGTAGCCAGATCATCATGGTTATATTTATTTGAGGATTTGGTGGCCAAATACCCGTTGCAGAAACCGGCCTTTATCGCCGAGACCTTGGTTTCCATTCCTTTAGAAATAAAACGAAATTATGGCTTAAACCAAGAATTACTTACAGAAGAAAATTTTGAATTATTATTCATGTATCTGGATAAAAACAAGATTCATAAAGATATCGTCTTAGACGTATTGATTGACATGGTGAAAGGAACATTCAATATCGATTATTATTTTACGCTGGGAACTGAAGATATTCATAAAAAGCTGAATGAGATTGTTAAAAAAAATAAAGGGGCGCCTTTTGCAGCCCTGATGGGGATGGCCATGAAGGAATTGGCAGGAAAAGCATCCGGAAAATTTATTTCTGAAGAATTAAAGAAGATTATCGATGAAAAAAAAGATGCTTGAAAGTAAGCAGTCAATTATCACAGTAAACCATCAATTATTGCTGGCTAGAAACCTAGAGCGAGTCATAATTTGAGCTGTTCAACGCCATAATCAAAAAATTCCAATTTAAGCTTTTCCATCAGTTTAAGCTTATCTGGGCCATCCTTTAATTTTCTGTAAGCAAGCGGCAACACACTTAAAGCATTGCTTAAGGAATCGTAGATAACTCCGCGAGAAGTTATTTGTTCCCGTGCTGACCTGTTGTTTTCGCTTAACTGCATCCGGTCAGTAAGAGCTAATACGGCAACAACATCGATGCCAGCATCCTCTAGACGCTCCAACTCAGCTAATACCGAACTGGCGGTGGTGATTGTATCCTCCAGCAGAATAGTTCGGCCTTTGGGCTGGCCAATGAAATATTTGTCCTGCACTTGCCCATGGCTTTTAGAAATTTTCCTGCCCAGGGAAATAACATGGCTCCCGGGCGCATAATTTGGGGTAAATGAGGCCCATTCATATTGAGTAATTATACCCAATCCAGTGGCCCCCTCGGGAACTCCATAAAATGTGTCTGGCCTAAATCCATGTATCTGGCCTAAATCCAATGATTTCTTAATGACATGATCAGCTATGACCCTAACCATGAAGGCATCACTGGTAAGGTTTCTCCAGTTAACATAAAAATTAGATTCCCGTCCGGATTTAAGCTTAATTGGTGTTGTAGTAATCTGGATCACAGAATGATCTATCACTAAATCATTAAACAAATCCTGCTGAAATTCCATCTGTCCATTGCTTAAGGAACCTTTATTTTAAGATTATGAATCTAAGGCCTAAATATTCAAGGCATAATTATAGTTATGATAAAAATGCGTGAAACCGCCTCACCTCGCCATAAATGACGAGGTTTCAAAAGAGGTGGTTTCTCAACTACGCATTTTTAGCATGCAAAAATTTCGCCCTAAAGGGCGGGGTTTTACACCCAGCGAATTTTTTTTGTGTGTGTGTGCATAACTATCAAATCTATATTAATAGCTTCTCTTGAATTAATAGCCTTCCTTAAATCTTTTTCCAGAACAGTAATTTTTACTGATTTTACCATAACAATTCCAGGCCTTACTGGGACTGCCATAGGCAGCTTTGATATATCTAAGCATGCCTACCGCTTCTTCCCGGCAATCTCCAATGCCGACTCTTCCTGAAGGATAAAATGTATCGGCATTAGTTGCCAGCAACTGCCCTAGACCGGTAGCGCTGGAGGAAGCTCTAGAGCTGCCTTTCTCACCCTGCCTGATTAAATGATGTATGCCAGACCACAATTCAGGATTATTTTTGGCTGGCTTTCCATATTGATCCTTAATGCTATAGTTTGGAACGCCCACCAAGCCTTCAGATTCCTGGCTAAGGATAGAATGCAGCCCGGAACTGTAAGCCCAGGAGCGGGGAACTCCTGCTAAAGGTGCTACTTCAGCAAAAAGTGATTTTGCTGATTGTGAAAAGGGCTTATACTGAGCCTGGCAGGCTGCTGTAGATGCTGGTGATTCCTGCAGGCTAGAACTATAGGTACTTAAAAACAGCATTGTAAACTTAACTGCAACACCCACGCCTCTACCCTCTTTTTTTAGCTACCTGAATGAGGCTAAGCTGTTTAAACTACTTCATAAATATTCCTGCTGCAGATTATTGTTTTTGGGCTAATTCTCCGCTTGATTTACCAATAAAACAAAAAATTTATAGTTCAATCTGTTTTTTCTTTCTCCACAAGTTAGAATGATAGAAGACTTTGATTGACCACATTTTCCAGGGGTTCCTCAAAGTAATCTATTAGTGGTTTGAACAAATATGATCGGTTATTCAAACCCCCTCGATAATAAGTTAGAATAACGATATCTTAAAATGGCTAAAGCGATTCAGATCATCTGGGGAATAATTTTTACGGTCTTTCTCTTCTTGCTGGGTTACAAATTAATGCTGCTGTTTAGCCCTTTGACGATGGAACAGCAACAGACGATTGATTATTTAAGGGGGAAACAGGAACTGCCATTGCAGAAATCACTATTAATCAATAAAATCGATACTGAAAATAACCCCGGACAGCATGAGCAAGAAATTAAATATTACACTGAAGCAGAAATTTTGCATTTGCAAGATGTGCGAGCAGTGATGAATAAAATTGATTACTTATTTTATGGCTTACTGCTGCTAAACGTCTTCTTATTAAGCTATTTCCGCAGTCGTAAACTAGAGCTGTTAAAATGGTTGAAAGCAGGAAGCATGATTGCCATCATTAGCGCAGTGGCGATTTTTCTGGCGATACTGTTTGGCTTCAATTCTGTTTTTACTTTATTTCACTATCTTTTCTTCCCTCAGGGAAACTGGCTGTTTCCAGCAGATTCATTGCTGATAAAGACTTTTCCGCCAGATTTTTTTATGCTGCTGGGCCTAAGGATTTTTGTCCTAAGCCTGCTGCTAGCCACTACTGGTTATATGCTGGCTAGACATTATCTTCAACAGAATACCGCTCGTACAGCCTACTAAAAGCAAACGGTCCTTCTGTAGCGCTTAGCTCTCTAAGTTCTCTTTCAATTTGCTGTTCTAATTCTCCGCTATCCATAAAGTAACTTTTAATCTGCTGAGTTATAAATCTTTCGTATCTGTTAAGTGGTACTACAACAAAGCAAACATTTTTATACTACTTAACCTATTTTTAGGTAACTAAATACCAAATAATAGGTAAAATGCTTACCAAACAACAATTAGCAATTTTGGGCGTCTTCAAGAAAGACCTTTTCGCTAGTTTGACTTTTAAACAAATTAAAGAAGAAAGCAAACAGAAATCAAATAATATCGTCCAAATTGCCTTAAGAGAGTTTAAAGAGCAGAATTTAGTTAAAACGAAAATAACTGGTGACGTAACTACTTATTCTCTAAACCTTGCTAATAATGCAACCTTATCCTACCTCAATTTAATCAACGACTTAGACCTTCAAAAAAGAAAGTTTCCAAAAGAAATACTCTCAGAAGTCCAGAAAAAAATATCAAAACAAACAGACTTTTTTATTTTAATAATTTTTGGAAGCTATGCTAAGAATAAAGCAACTGAAAAATCAGATTTAGATCTAGCTGTTATTATTGAATCTGAACAAACGAAAAAAGAAATAGCGCCACTCTTGGAAACTGTAAAACGAAGAGAGATAAAACCAATAGATTATCACATTTTTACTAGAGACGAATTCCTAGAAATGCTTAAAGCGGAATCTGAAAATGTAGGCAAGCAGATTTATAAAAACAGCATTATTTATTATGGTTTTATTGAGTATTGCAACCTGATACGAGGAAGAAAAAATGAGTGATGAAGCAGAACTTTACCTTTAAAAAGTGAAGTCTTTCTCAAGTTTAAACTGTTCTCTTTGAGGTTTCCAATAATCCAACACTTCAAAAAGAACAGTTTAAACTTGAGAAAGACTTCACTTTTTACAGCCCGGTGATTGGTCATTCCTATTATTCCATCTTTTATTCGGCAAAAGCAATTTTGATCAAAAATGAAATAAAAACAGAAGCGCCGGAAGTCCATAAGAAGACATTGGAAGCATTTGAAAAATATTTGGTAAGCACGGGAAAATTGGATATGGAACTGCTTAAAATCTATCAGAAAATGGTTGTCCGTGCTGATGCTCTTTTAGGAATCTTCTCCATGGAAAAACGAAAGAGAGGAGAATTTACCTATCAAAAACTTCCTCAAGCAAACAAAGAACCGGCTCAGGAATCACTCAACAATGCTTCATTCTTCTTCAAAAACATCAACAAGATACTACGGTAAGAACTCCCCTCCAATTCCTCCTGCGTATAATAGTTTTTTATCTTCCTTCTTCATTTTCGATGCTCCTCTGCTACTGGGCATTTACGGTCACCATAATCACAAAAAACACAACAGCTTTTTTTTGCTGACATTATCTTGCCACATCCTTCACACTTGTAGAAAGCTTGGCATGAAGATGTAGGTATTTCCATTGGCTGTTTATGTCCACATTTAGGACAGGTCACATTTCCCATTAATTTTTCTTTTGTATTTTTGGTATCGCGACACTTAGTCATTTTTCAACCAACCTTCAAAGCTTTCTTTAATTCTTGTTCATCAAATCCGACAATAATCTTATCTCCAATCTCAATTACTGGAACGCCCATTTGTCCAGATTTTTCAACCATTTCATCTCTTGATTTTTCATTTTCGGCAACATTGACATCTTCATATTCAACATTGTGTTTTTTGAAAAATTCTTTAGCTCTCTTACAAAACTGACAGGTTGGAGTAGAGTATATCTTTACTTTAGTCATTTTCCGATTACCTCGCAACATTCAAGTTTTTTTTTGTATTTCCCAATGTGTTTCTCAAACAAATCAACAATAGGAACAATTGTTTCAGTATCTAATTCATATTTTCTAAAATTCCCATTCGGTGTAACTTTTACAAAACCGCAGTTTTCCAAGCATTTGAGATTATGAGACACTCTACTCTGCTCAAATCCAGTTTTATTGCATATTTCTGTTACTGTGAGAGATTTCTTTCTCAGTATTTGGATTATCTCCAACCTTGTCTTATTTGAAAATGCCTTGAAAAATAACCTGTGCAAGTTATCCATATGATAAAGTTATCATATAGTTTATTTAAAGCTTTCGGTAATTAAACGGAAATCCCCCACTCTTCTTTTTAAAAAGAAGCAAAAAACAGCGGCGGAAACCACCATAAAAGACTATAGACACGACGACTTTGATTTTTTCGGCTTTCGCCGAACGTTGCACTAAAAATCAAGTCTTCCCTTTGGTCAGACGAATATGCTAAAAATGCGTGAAACCGCCTCACCTTGCCATAAATGACGAGGTTTCAAAAGAGGCGGTTTCTCAACTACGCATTTTTAGCATGCAAAAATTTCGCCCTAAAGGGCGGGGTTTTACACCCAGCGAAATTTTTTGCATAAAACTGGATTTATCGTTTGTTAATTAACCTGGGCCAGTTATTGGATGAAGCTTCCACTACTTTTTTCTTTTTCCTGGGCCGGGGCTTGCTTCTAATTGCTAAATAGAGCGCGGTGATAATTCCAGCAATAAATCCGGCTAGAAGATAAAGCCATTTTTCATCCAAGGAAAGGGCAGACAAATTCTGCAGGAATGATTTCTCTTCCGGGAAATAAATGCTGATCTCGCTCATCTCCAAGGCATATTCCAGATATAATAACGCAGAAATTTTATCACTTTCTTGTAGAGTTTTAGCGTATTGGTAGTAAGAATACCCCAATATCGGGAACATCCCCTCCGCGGTATTTTCTGCAATTATCCGCTCGGTAACTTTTCTTTTGCTTTCAATAAAATCTGTTGCCGTTTCTTCAGTCAGCCCTAAGGAGCTTAATACGGCATTGGATTGGGCTTTAGCCTGAGAAGCGGTGATCAGGCATAAGGCAAACTCCTCGTTTTCCAGCGCTTCCTTGGCTAGAGTAATTTTATCATTGACATTATGCTGTGCCACAAACAAAGTGGCATACTGGTTTCGCTCTTCACTTTCGGTGATTTTCTGCAGGCAGGATTCCCGCAGCCGCTCCTTATCCAGTATAAATTTTTTTCCTTCCATCTTGAAAAACTGCATCCAGGAAATTGCTGAAAATAGCCTTTCCTCGGCATAAGACAGCAGAGGGTATAATTCATCCAGATCTTTATGACCAGTCCTGGCTTTTTCAATCTGCTCCATTACATCATTCAACCGCTCTTTCACGACCATCAGCGTCTGCAAGTCAGTGATAGTTTCAATGACTTCTTGATTTAAACGTGTTTCTACGACTTTAACTTTTCTTTCCAAGTTCGTTAATTCCTGGGTAATTCGGCCTTTAGTTAGTTTTTGCTCTTCCAACAGGTTAGTGGTCAGCTGAATGTTCAGGCCGAAGCAAAAACTGGCTGCAGAATAGTAATCTTTTTCCAGCGTAGCATTGTCGGCCCGGCCTTTTTTCTGGATAATCTCCTGTCGAGTCTGGTTGTCCAGAGTAAATCTATTATCCAAGATCTCTGCTTCAATCTTCTCTGAGCGCTGGCAGAGGGCCTGCTGCAGGCTATTCATGATTTTAGTATAGCTGCTATCTTCAATTAAGGTGAAGTTCTGGTGGTTTAGGCTTAACCCGGTTAGCTGCAACATGACTTCATCCAAATCATTGACTTCCGCTACATCCAGGCTTAAGTTTTCCCGGGCGTAATCAACCAGATTAACTTGGTCTTCTCCCTGATAGCCGTTATTCTGAGCAATCAGCACTTTCTTTAAGCCGCTTTCCTTGGCTGCTTCAATTTTCTGCTTCACCCCCCCTATCGGCCCAATAATCCCCCCTGAATTGATGGTCCCAGTAATAGCAATCTGCTGGTCGTATTCCAAATCCAGAGTGGCAATAGTAGTCAGTGCAGCGATGGCCGCGCCAGCTGAAGGCCCGCCAATGATATTTGAATCAGCTTTAATGGTAAAAATATAATCATATTTTTGGCAGTTAAGCTTGAAATGCTTGCAAGCGATATCTTTGGCAAACCGCGTAGAAATTTGGGTGTCAATTTTAGTCAATGGTAGAGTCTCCAGAAATACCCGCCCTGACCCTTCTTTCAATTCCAGAAATAATTCGGCATTGCTTCCCTCCAGATGGTCTCCAACTTCCTGTACCGCTAGCAGCTTTAAGTGATAAACATCATCGACAGCTGCCTCTACTGGTATGGTTAGGAATAAAATAAATAACAGTACAAGCCAGGTTGTACTCTGCAGAATATTCCTCATTTAACTTTAATCAAGCACCGATATATTATAAAGATTGTGTTATGTTTGGCTCTGTAGAAAGTGCAGTGGCCATCAATTTGCGAAGCATCTTCTGGTGCAAAATTACACCGGCTAGGGGGATGTCCCTTACGGGGATGGCCGGTTATCAGTCTTAAGAAGCTAATGCTGAGCCCGATGGCCACCGAGCATAGCGAGACTTTCTACAGAGCTGTTATGTTTTTGGCTTAGTGGAAAAGCCCTGCCGTAAAGACAACTACCTTATGGATAGGATCATTGAAATCAAAAATTTACTTTTTACTTCTATTCCTTCAATTTGATTTCTTGGCTGTCTTTCCAGTTGAGGCTTAGCTTTCTTCCGCTCTGTTCATTCTGCAATAAGATTTTTTTAGCCACGCCCTTGACACGATAGCCTTCTCCCTTGTATTCAACCACGCCTCCAGTGGAAAATCTTATGCCCCGGAATAAAACCGTAAAACGATGGATGTTTTTATCTTTTTTTCTGCCAATCAAACTGGTAGTGATTAACACTTGACCCTTAAAGGCCCGCTGCAGTTGTTTTCCCAAGACAATAGTAAAATTCTTGTCTGCCAGATAGAAATCATAGCCGCCCGGCATCTTTTTTACTTTAGCGACGTATATTTTTTCCAGCTTAATCTGTTTCTTGACGAAAGAAATCGCCTCTTCGGAAACTTCGCGCAGCTGTAGAACTGCCTCATAATATTGAGGATGTTTCCCTCCCATAGATCTGACCATGGCTTAGAAAAAGATGTTTTTGTTTTTAATGGTTTGTGTTAATTAATTGTTTTAAAGCTGAACAGCAATAGAGAAAGGCAGGTTTTCAAATTTCGCCTAACATCGCAACTTTACAAAGCTTTTTCCCTCGAAAAATTCCACTCGTGGAGTGGTGCGAAGCGGAACAGAGCTGGGAATTAATATGTTACTTACCAAGGTCAAGATACGAACCAGCTAACTCTCCACAAGTTTTAACGAGATACCCCGCAGCTCTGCGGCGATTGGGCGTTTTATTACCATTACTATATAGCAAGCGGTCATTGTTATAGTAAAAACATAAATAATTCTACAAATCGTTATGTCTTTTAGATACAAAAAATAATAAAAATGCGTGAAACCGCCTCACCTCGCCATAAATGACGAGGTTTAAAAAGAGGCGGTTTCTCAACTACGCATTTTTAGCATGCAAAAATTTCGCCCTAAAGGGCGGGGTTTTACACCCAGCGAAATTTTTTGCATAACGAAAATCTGTTCATTCGGAGCTAACCACGGACTTCGTCCATGGTTTTTCCGCCCATCATCTTTGAACAGATTTTCGAACTAGACACAAGAAAGAGCAACGACTCTTTCTGTGCACAAAAATACTGTGGTATTTTTTGTGAATGGTGGCGAATTAATTTACGGACTTCGTCCGTGGTTTTAGACCGACACCATTTCTAATAAAGCAAAGACTTTATTTTTGTGCAGAAAACAAATCGTTGTTTGTTTTCTTGTATAGCAGCTGCCAATTATTGTTTAAATCTTAATGTCAGTTGCTATAGTTCGATAATTTATCACACTAGCTATAGAACAGAAAAAAATGTGCTTATTCCCCTCTCTTCTTCAGTCTGGTCATGTAGCCAGCAATGGTATTTTTCATCTTCTTGCTGACTATTTTGGCGTACTGGGCAGTAAGCCCTTTATTTTGGGTGAAATCAGTGGTAAACTTGTCACCATGCTTGCTCCACAAAATTCTGGTTTTCCGCTTGATAAAAGTGGTCTTAATTCTTCCCATGGGAGCTTTGTTCAAGAAGATTATATATAAAACTTTCTTCCAAATAACACTAAACCTAGTTACTTCAGTATACATTAGCGTAATATTTATATATTGACTTGCTATTTTATGGGTCATGGTAATTCTATTTGATCTGTTTAATTTACCAGAAGATATCTATGCCGTTATTTTTGCTACTGAACAACAACAGATTGTAGCTAAGCTGCTGATTTCATACTTGTGGGAAAATGGCGGTGAGATTGGCAAGACTGAAATGAGCCTGTTTGCTACCAGGATGCATGACGGCGAAGCGGTCACTAAAGAGCGCGGCAAATCACCGATGGAAGTGGAAGAGAGAATTTCCTATAACAAGCGGCAATTTTATGACCGAATTTTAACGCCAATGCGCGGCATGGGGTTAATTGATTATGACCTGTATAAAAAAACCTACCGGGTTTCTGACAAGTTTAACAAAGCCATGATTAGGATTGGATTGATGTGGCTGCGGGAGATTGAGAAAAATAAGAAATGATAAAAATGCGTGAAACCGCCTCACCTCGCCATAAATGACGAGGTTTCAAAAGAGGCGGTTTCACGCATTTTTAGCATGCAAAAATTTCGCCCTAAAGGGCGGGGTTTTACACCCAGCGAAATTTTTTGCATAAATATGCGACACAGCAACTTGCGACATTTCCTTCTTCTCAGTTAACTACTATATTCTTGCCTGGCAATCTCCGTGCCTTGGGCCAAATGCTTAGTTTTCTCAATAGCTACCACTAATGACCGCGACCTTAGCCCGCAGTCATGGGCGGCTTCAATTCGGTCTGCACCAACAAGGTCTGCTGCAAATAATAATCTTTCAGCTATCAGTTCCGGCGATTCTAAATTGTCAACGTGGACATCAGTTACGCCTACTGCATATGTTCCCTTAAACCCAGCTTGTTCAAAAGCAGAGATTATCTCCTGATACGCTCGATGGTCAGCGGTATCGCGGTTAGCAATCTCCAAACTAAGGAATTTTAGTTCAGAAACAGCTGCAATTTCAGCAATCTGTCGGTAATCATTGCTGAAACAAATGTGCAAGCCCAGCTCTGGACCGGTAACATGGGCAATTGATCGTCGTGTTGCTTCATAAAACAATTCCTCCTGCCCGTAAAACGCGCTGGCATTAGGCTCATCTATCTGAATCCTGGCCACTCCCAATCCTGACAAGGCTTTCAAGGTTGGATTAATAACTATGTCGGCAAATTCCAGCACTAATTGTTCCATTACTGCTTTCCTGGCTTCGGAATGTGCTGCTCCCAGTTTCATTAATTCTGCCGGCAGCTTTCCTAGATCAGACCATGTGCCCAGCGTGTAGGCTCCAGTTACGGGAACCTTAACCGGCCGTAAAGCATTCTGTATAATGGATTCAGTTTCAGCCAGATGCAACGGTTCTGGCAAGGATAAAGCCTGTTGGTAGGAATATACGGTAAATATATTGGGAAACCCATCCTTGTTGACAAACGATACCTGCCGCCCTAACTTTTTCATCCCGACGACTTTTTCAGCAACTGATTCATACATCTCTTTTCGCTGTGCTTCGCCATCATAGACTTCATTAAGGCCTAAATATTCCAGCAATCTGGTATTAAACCGAGAATTAGCCGCCACAATTTCCGCTTTAGCCTTAGTTCTGAGAAATTCTTCCACAATCGCTGTCAATTCAGGATTATTATCTACACCGCGGAGAGCCTTACGTAATTGTTTCAAATCTTCTGAGGTTGGTTCCCGGCCAGCTAATTTAGCCTTTCTTCCCGGCAATTTAGGCAGGCTGCCCACTTCAAACAAAGGAAAAATCATGACAGTTTCCGCGCTAGCTTGGCTATATCCCGCAATTTCCGTATCGCCCCTTGATGAGAAATAGTTTGATACAATTGGGAATTGCTGGTGACATATACGTCTTTCGGCTGCCATCGGCTGACAGCCCGGTCAACTTTTTTGGCTAAATGGTTGATATCTTCAGGTAAAGAAGACCAAGCGTCCACTGCCCCAGCCGATAAAATTTTTCCTGGCAAGGATATTTGGGAAGAATTGGTATCGGTTTGAGTTAGATCAATGCCGAAACCATCAACGGGGAATTCAGCAATTTCGTGAAATTTTAAAAAATCAGCCTGTGGCAGCTGCAGCAAAGAAGTTCTATTAGATAATGATATTATCGGCTGAATCTGCTGATAGGCCTGTTTGGTTCTGTTTAACATTTCTGGACTGCACTCCATTTCCTCTCGTTGCTGTTTGGAATTTTTTTTAATTTTATCATCATAAGCTAAGGAGGGCTCAGAAAATTCTACCAAGGTTATGGTCGAGGGCAATGAAGCGACAATTAACTGCAATTGGGTTGTAAAGGCATTCCATAGCTCTTCCTGTTGCCCTTCCGTTACTTCTTGGCACAAGCTTACTAGTGTATAAGGCCCAGGCAATGTAACCTCTGTGGCTTTAATCTCTCTTTTTTCTTTAAAGAAATAATCATCCAAGCTAAAATTGCCCGCATTACCAGCTAAAGGTTTTCCGATGATTAGGGGTGGCAGGCAGAAGCCATTGGTTTCATACCAGCGAGTCACTCTGCCGATTTCCATTCCGTCCATTCCAGCATAGGCTGGCCGAAGCAGGTCTTTCCATAATCTTTGCCCATCAGAAATAATTCTAAACCCTTCTTCTTGCTGTAATTTAATCAATTTTAAGGTATCTTCATAACATATTTCCGAGAGTGCTCTTGAAGGTATCCGCCTATATTTTAGATCTAGCTGTTGCAGCAAATCAGCTTCTCTAAAAGTGAAAATCCCGGTTAAGCGTGGTTGAACTGCCATCTCTATGAACTGCCATCTCTAGGAACTGTTAGGTCTAGTCTATCTACTTGATGCTAAAGCCCAAAACCTGATAAACAACTTTATGCCCTCTCTATCACTGGCAACAGCCCTGCACCAGTTGTCAGAACATTTACCTTATCCAGTTTTTCCCAGCTGAATTCATCTCTGCCAAAGTGGCCGTAAGCAGCAGTGCGGCGATAGATTGGCTTCAACAATCCTAGTTGCCTGATAATTTCCTTGGGCCTAAAATCAAAATGTTTTTTAATCAGAAAAATTATTTCTTCTTCAGAAATTATGCCGGTTCCAAAAGTATCTACCAAAATACTCACCGGTTTAGCTACTCCAATGGCATATGACACCTGAATTTCACAGCGTTCAGCCAGCCCGGCAGCTACAATATTCTTAGCCACGTAACGGCAATAGTAAGCTGCTGAACGATCTACCTTGGAAGGGTCTTTGCCGCTGAATGCCCCGCCGCCATGACGAGAAAACCCGCCGTAAGTGTCAACAATAATCTTTCTGCCAGTAACTCCAGCGTCAGCCACTGGCCCGCCAAGGATAAATTCGCCAGTAGGATTAACCAAGAAGACACTATTTTCATCAAGATAACCATAACATACCGGCTTGATTACTTTTTCGATGATATCTTTCTTTAATTCTTCATAATTAATTTCTGGTGCATGTTGGGCCGAAATAATTACCGTATCAATTCGTTTTGGCTTGCCTTGGCCGTATTCAACTGTTACTTGTGATTTTCCATCAGGGCGTAAATAAAGCAATTCTTTGTACTTTCTTAAGTCAGCTAATCTCTTGGTTAATTTGTGCGCTAAAATAATCGGCAGGGGCATATATTCCGGCGTTTCATTGGTGGCATAGCCAAACATTAATCCCTGGTCTCCCGCGCCTTGCTCCTGATACAGTCCTTTTCCTTCATCAACGCCTTGCGCAATATTTTGAGACTGTTTTGAAATGGCCGTTAAAATGCCGCAGGTCTTTCCATCTAATCCTAATTCAGTATTATCATAGCCAATTTCAGTGATTGTTTTTCGGGCAATTTCCTGGACATCCACCTGGGCCGTGGTGGTAACCTCACCAGCAATCACTACAAAACCAGTTTTAGCTAAGCACTCAATCGCTACACGCCCTCGCGGATCCAGTTCTATGATTGCGTCTAAAATGGCATCGCTGATCTGGTCACAGATCTTGTCCGGATGCCCGGCCGTTACACTCTCGCTGGTAAATAAAAAATTTCCGGTCTTGGTTGTCATTTTTATCAGCCTCCTAATACAGTTATATTTTGTTGGTTATATTTTATGATTTAGAAACGCCTGGTTAAGCAGGTTTACTGCCACACGCTCGTTCAAATTATTCTTTATAGAATAAAAATGCTGAGGGTATTCCACTTGAAGGGCTTCATAAGCTGCTTTCAGAGAAAAATCTTGCGGTGTTTCCCTTAAAGCTTCTTCAACAGAGTAAATGGCGTTGTCAATCAGTGCAGCAGCTGTTGGGGCATTGCACCGCCGGGCTGATACTCGAGGATTTTGCAGGCATTCTCTAATCAAATTTCGCCGATTTGTTCGCCTATCTGCTTCAGTTAATCCCACAATTGTTTCCACTGCCATAACCAATATCAGCACCAAGGTACTACATAAATTGTTCTGACTAGAAAATTCAGAAAAGAATATTTTTACGTAAAATTTATTAAGATTGGGTCTATTAATTCTATTTATTAGTTATATTTATCAATTCATCCAAATTACCCATTAGCCATGGCCCATTTACTTTCAGACCTGAAGCAATTACGAAAAAAATATGATTTGACACAGAAAGAACTTTCTAACCAATCGGGCGTATCGCAGAGCTTAATCGCTAAAATTGAAGCCGGCATTGTCGAGCCAAGCTATTCTAAGGCCTTGAACTTGTTTCAAACTCTGGAAGGCCACCAGAACAAGCAAGAGACTAAAGCCCAGGAAATCATGACCAAAAAGGTAATTACTATCAATAAGAATGATTGTTTAGAACTAGTTATAACACTGATGAAAAAACATAATATTTCTCAGATTCCGGTAATTGAAAATGCACAAGTATGCGGCTTAATTACAGAAAATGTTATCCTAGAAAAAACTATTGCTTCTTCTGGAAAAATCAACCTAATAAAGGCTGGCCAGATCATGATCGATGCTCCTCCCATAATTCCTCCATTGATAGGATTAAGAACCATTTTAGAATTGTTAAGGGATTCTTCTACGGTTTTAGTAATGGAGAAAGGCGAATTAAAAGGAATAATTTCTAAAAGTAATGTTCTTGGAGCCGCAAAATGAATTTCACTAATAGCATGATGGCCGGGATTTTCTCAATAAATTTTGCTAATAAAAGCCCATTCCAATCAGCCTATACTTTATATCCCCTATTTTAAAATATCCGCCGGGATTAAGTAGCTTATTTGGATACAATCACCGTTATAAAACTTGAGGACTTGGTCGCTGGCCAGAATTTAATTATTTTTAAGGCTTTATTGCTGGCGGCCTTGCTTGATCCGTCAGAAGATCTCAGAAACAAGGTCATCAGCCACATCAACAAGAAAGACGATAGATTTCTGCGCAAGTTGTATGCCGTCGATGACCAGATTTATGCCGGCTTTAGGGATTGTTTTGGTGGATTAAACACGGTTTATGTTGCGGATGTCCCTAAGATTTACATTCCTGGACAGCCGACAATGATCCACCCTTTTGATTTGGATTTTAATTGAGAAAGATTTATATTAATCGATGGTCTATCTTTTAATCATGAGACCAATTGTGAAATTACTATTTAAGGCTGTTATTTTTGTGGTATTAGCCGTAGTTGGATTTACTATTTTTAGTAATGTCTTTCAAGACTCAAAAGTGAAAGTAGTAGATCAAACCATGCTAACAGAAACAGATTCTCCCGCTATGGTTATTAGCCAGGCGGTAGAAAAAAGAAGCGGCTCTTTTACGGAGATTGATTTAGTCCATAGGGGCAGCGGCCAGGCCTTGGTTCTGGAGACTAAAACCGGGCCACTGCTGCAGCTGGATAATTTCAAGGTAACTCCCGGGCCGGACCTATTTGTTTATTTGTCTAAAAACCAGGACATTAAAAATACTAAAGATTTAGGGGAATTTATTTCTCTAGGCAAGCTAAAATCCAGCAGAGGAAATCAGCAATATGCGCTGCCAGAAGATTACCAAGATTACCATTCCGTAGTAATCTGGTGCCGGGCGTTCGGGGTACTGTTTAGTGTAGCTGAATTACGTTAAAAATAATTGAATATTATTAACTCATGTTTGACATTTTTTCCTTAGCTCGTCGAAGAATTTCTTGATCAACAGATTTTCATTTATAAAGAATAGGCATTTTGAGATATTTTCTTGTATTTCTCTAACTGTTTTGCTAATGCTATTCTTTATAAATGAAAACGGAAGAAATATATAGAAGTATCGACTATAAAAAAGCTAAGAGGTCAAAGATAAGTTATTAACATACAGCTAAAAGATTATTTGTTAAAAAAAGAGCGGTTGAAAAGATGGTGAACTTTTCCATAAGGAGCTTCAGGGAATTGTTTAGGCTGCTGAAGCAGAAATCCCTTAAGGAAATTTTTCTGGGCCATAAAGTAGTATTAGGTAAAGCTGAACAGAAATTGCTGCAGTGGATTAAAGGTCATCCCGGCCGATTTAGGCGGCAGGGAGGAAGAGCCGGCCGGTTTGTTAAGCTAAACCTGCTGCACAAGGGAGCTGGCACGGTCTATCTGCTGCCCAATAAATTAACCGGCCATAAAGCTGAAAGCTTATTGTTGTTTGAGCCGGAAGTCAAGATTCAGCCCGGGCCTGATTTGTACGTTTACCTGTCCACTAAAACCGCAGTAAGGGACAGCTTGGGAAAAATTTACAACTTAGGGCTGCTGAAGGGAACAGCTGGCGGCCAGTCTTATGTTATCAGAAAAAATATCCGGGAATTGCAAAAATATAAATCGGCAGTTATTTACTGCAAGAAATTTAAGGTGCTGTTTACTTATGCCTTGTTAAAATAAGGCTTCATGCTAGAAATAAGAAGCTCAGTTAAGCTAAAAAATGAATAAACAACTCCTAGAAGCAAATGAATAAACAATTCCTGGAAACGCTGTTCTGGCTGCATATCTTAATTATTGTCCTAGGCTTGCTGATGGGCTTAATTTTTCCGCTGCCGTTGGTTTTAGGAATAGTTTTTGCGCATCGCTTGCAGTTTCTGCTGTTCAAAGACTGCCTGCTGTCCAAAGCGCAAAAAAAGCTGCAGGGATTGCCAGAAAAAAAGCACTTCCTGCAATTTGCCGTTCATAAGGTATTTAACTGGAAAATTAGCGACCGGCAGAGCCATAACCTTGATTACTTACTAGTTACGTTAACGATAGCTGTTGCGGTTATCAGTTATCTTTTCAGATTGTAGGATTCGTAGAAAAACTTGCAAGATTCGTAGAAAAAACATTGGCATGGCTACAATCCTTTCGGCAGTCTTCCCTGAAACTTCTTCATTACTTTATTGATGTCGCCTTCTCCCTTAAACATCTTCATTACTTTCTTGCTTTGCCGATGCTGCTTAATCAGCTCTCTGATTTCACTGACCTTAACTCCTGAACCGGCAGCTATCCGGTCAATCCTTTCGGCAGAAATAAGTTCCGGCTGCTCTAATTCCTCTTTAGTCATGCTATCCAAGGCATAACGCCACTTTTCCAATTTTTCTTCCTGCACCTCTAACATCTCTTTAGGCAGCTTTAACTGCCCCATGCCTGGAATAAGCTCCATGATTTTCTGGAATGAGCCCATTTTTTTTAATGATTTCATCTGCTGGTATAAATCCAGCAGGTTAAATTCACCTTTCAGAAACTTCTCCTGCAACTCCTTGGCATCTTCCTCCTGGATGACTTCTCTAGCTTTTTCCAGCAAGGATTCCAAATCCCCCCAGCCAATAAGTCGTCCCACGAACCGCTGCGGATGGAACAATTCTAAATCCTCGATTTTCTCACCCACACCGATAAATGTTATTGGCGCCTTAGTTACAGCGCAAGCTGACAAAGCTCCCCCTCCCTTAGCCGTGCCTTCCAGCTTGGTGATGATTACTCCCGTAATTTTACAGGTGTCATGGAAAGCCTGCGCCTGCCGCTGTGCTGCCTGCCCCAGATCCGCAGAAATCACCAGCAAACGCTCATCGGCTTGTACTGCTGCCTGCAGCTTATTCAGCTCCAGAATTAAATCATCAGATAAGGCGTCTCTTCCAGCGGTATCAATAATCACTACATCATAATCCTTGATTTTATGTTCAAAAGAGAGGTAAATGGTTAGCGGATCTTTCTCGGCCTTGATTCCTAGAAAATCAACTCCAGCTAATTTAGCTAATTGTTCCAGCTGCTCGTAAGCTGCCGGACGCCAAGTGTCGGTCTGCATAACTGCTATTTTCAAGCCGCGTTTCTTATAGAACTTAGCCAGTTTCCCGGCAGTGGTAGTTTTTCCTGAGCCAAACAAGCCTACCAGCAGGATTTGCGTGGGCTTTTTATTTATTTTAATCTCTGAACTTTCTTTTCCCAGGAAAGAGGTTAATTCTTCATACACGATCTTAACCAACTGCTCTTTCTTAGTAAGGCCTGGCGGAGCATTCTCCTTAGCTCGCTCTTTGATTTTTTTGGAAAGGTCAAACACCAGCTGGACATTGGTGTCGGACTGCAATAAGGCCCGCTGCAGGTCTTTAACAAGCTCGTTGATCAGCTTTTCATCTACAAAGATAGCTTTGGTTATTTTATGGAACGTCTCTTTCAGTGAATCACTTAGCTTTTCCAGAACCATAATCTGGTAAATAACAGTATTTTATATAAAGATTGTGAGAGTTTGGGCTCTGTAGAAAGTGCAGTGGCCATCAATTTGCGAAGCATCTTCTGGTGCAAAATTACACCGGCTAGGGGGATGTCCCTTACGGGGATGGTCGGTTATCAGCCTTAAGAAGCTAATGCTGAGCCTGATGGCCACCGAGCGCAGCGAGACTTTCTACAGAGCCGAGAGTTTGTATGTTTAGGTTAGAACTTTAGTGCCATTAAGTAAAATATTGCTCGTCACTTCGTTCCTGCGTCATACTCAAAAATTCTATAAAATGAGACTATTTCTTAACCACGCATATTGTGACGCAAGATAGACTAGGTCTTTCTGTGCAGAAACAGCTTTCTTGCGCCAAAGGGCTTAGCTCACGCACTGAAGCCACTAGGAGTGGTGCCAAAAATTGCTATTTCTGAGCATGCGGAGCTATAGCTAGCGCGATAAATTATCGAACTATGAATCTTTGCGTTGATTAGTTAAATTTTTAGGCCAGGATTCATACCAGAAATGTGAAAACTATCACATTTCTATACGGAAAATAAGTCGTTGCTTATTTTTGGATGAAGCCTTCTCTTTGAAAAAATATTTAAAAAAACAAAACCAGAAATAGGAGTCTATTTCTTTTCAGTTCCCCCGGCCGCAGCAGATTCCTTCTCTGAAGGAGCCAATTCATCAACAATCTTCAAGGGGATGCCTGCTTCAATCAGGGTCTTCCTGATAAATTTCTTTTCTTTTCCTTCCAGTTCTTTAACTATCTGTTTACCTTTAGCTTCAAATTCAGCACGCCTCTTCTCCATCTCCGCCTGCAAGCGGTTTCTTTCTTCTTCCAGGCGCTTCTTCTCTTCAGCAGAAAGTTCTGTTTTTCCTGAAGCTATTTTTTCATCAAATAATCCGCTAGCGATATCTTTCAATGTTTCCTGAGCCGGCTTGCCTTCCACTAAGACGCCCATCCCC
>DATDXK010000128.1:0-4201 GCA_035289345.1 Candidatus Nanoarchaeia archaeon | reverse complement strand
TACAACATCGGTTAACATATTATCTGTTGAATTGATGAATTATTTATAAAGATTTGCCCCGCCTTTGTATTTAGGTTTTATAGTCCTACGTCCTTGAAATGAGCGCCGTTATTTTACTCTACGCTCCCTTCGGTCGCTTGGGACTTTGCACTTCTCGCTTCGTTCAACCTCACTTAACAGCGATCGCATACGTTTACTTCTCGTTGCCCTTAAAATAATTCACCAGCTCGATCTTAATATTTCCAGCAGCTAAACAGCCTTGCCGTCCTATATCTGCAAAGATATCGTTGATTTTCATGGCCACGTTAAGATTATGCCCCTGCTCAAAATAAGCTATGGCAATACCTATCAGATGTAATTTGCCTTCCGCTATGCTGAAAACCGGACCGCCGCTGTTTCCGCGGCTGATCGGGCTGGTAAAAGTAAAGGCATCACTTCGCTCAAAACGGAAATTGCCGCCTGTGCTTAAAGGCAAATTTTCGTTGCTAATTATTCCCTCAGTTACAAATCGCCCTAATGAAAGGGAGTAGCCTATGGTGTATACATAATCTGCTGTATTCAGCCTTTCAGGATCACCGATGAAGGCCCTAGCTTGGTTAGCCAACGGTTTTAAGCGGCCGTTGCTGGGCACGGTGACCAAGGCATAGTCTAAACCGCCATCTTCGCAAACTACTTCTCCGCCGCTGATGCCGCCAATGGTCAGATTGCGGCCGCCAGAGATGGTAGCTGTAACAGAATGGGAAAAAGTTAAAGTGTTGGCCAGTTCTGGGCTAAGCTTCCAATCCAGCAAACTTTCCAGGCCGGAACTGGATTTGGAAAAAGCAACTGTAGATGAGAAAGAACCAGGCAGGTCTACCACGTGGTAAGCCGTTAAAAAATAATATTTTCCTCCAGTTTCACCCAGGAGCACGGCACTGCCCCGCTTTTCCATTTCGCCTTTATATAATTCTCCCCGGTAATTTATTCGATAACCAGCTGAAGCTTCCACTAATTCTACACTCTGTGCTGCTTCATTGACAACCTGGTCATCTAACGAGCAGTTATTATTCTCAAATCCAGAACTCTGGCTTACTTCAGCTCGGGGCAGAATTAATACTTTTTGCGGAGTACTCAGCTGTTTGCAACATAATCCCAAATTAGCGGCCAGCAACATTCCTAATAGAGTTTTTTTTATATTCATCTCTTAGTCTGATAATCACTAGCAGGTAATCATTCATTAGATATAAGAATTAGCTAAATACTGCATTTAAGGAATAGGTTAAGCTTGTAAAAAAAAGCCCTAACCAAAAAAACCGGACTAAGGACTATCAACCTACAAAAACTCTTTTATTCTCCGGCTCTGTAGAAAGTCTCGCTATGCTCGGTGGCCATCGGGCTCAGCATTAGCTTCTTAAGGCTGATAACCGACCATCCCCGTAAGGGACATCCCCCTAGCCGGTGTAATTTTGCACCGGAAGATGCTTCGCAAATTGATGGCCACTGCACTTTCTACAGAGCCAACGGCAGAGTAAACTTTAAATAGGCTTTAGTTATTCTTAGTAACCAGAGGCTGGATGTCATGAAACTAAAAGTCATTTCGGTGTTAATTCTGGTAACTTTCTTGTTATTAACCTCCTGCCAGCAGGGCAAGAAGAAGCAGCAAGCTCCAGGCTCGTTTATTGGCGGAACTCAAGGCGTTGTCGCCAAATTTGAAGCGTTCGGAGTTGAAGAAAACGGCGTATACAGCATTTTTGACACGGAAACTTTCCCGATTGAAGTAACCTTAACCAATAAAGGTGAATATGAGCTGCAGCCCAATGAAGTAATGGTGGAATTGCTAGGGCCTTCCCAAAGCGAATTTAATGGCATTGCCAGTTGGAAAAAGAGTAATCTGGATATCATTGATAAGATTTCTGAACTAGTTAAAGAAGGTGGAGAAGAAACCATCACTTTTGCTGATGAAGCCCGATACCGCTCGCCAGTGCGGGGGATAACTGAAAGAAATTGGTTTGCCAACGTGGAATATAATTATAAGACCTTTGTAATCGTGCCGGAAGTTTGTCTGAAATATGACTTGCGTGACCGCCGGGTATGCACTGTGGAGGAAGCCAAATCTTTCGATGTTTCCGGCGCGCCCATAACTATCGAAGGCGTAACTGAAGATACCGCCGGAAGAGGAATCATGGCTTTAAAATTCACCCTGAAAAATGTGGCTGGAGGCAAAGTAACGCTGCCTAATGCTAATTTCGAAGTATCCGATAAGCTGGTTTATTTATTAGATGATGCCGGTTGGGAATGCAAATCTGGAGGAAGAATCAATGAAGCGCGGCTGATTAACGGGCTGGCAGAAATTGTCTGCCGCCTTAAAAATCCGCTGGCTGAAGCTCACCTTTCCACAAAACAAGTAATTTTAACGCTGAACTACAAATATCGAGAGATTGTGCAGGAAAAGTTGGCCATTAAGGAGTCAGTGAATTAATCTAGGTAGTTTTGCTAAATGATAAAAATGCGTGAAACCGCCTCACCTCGCCATAAATGACGAGGTTTCAAAAGAGGCGGTTTCTCAACTACGCATTTTTAGCATGCAAAAATTTCGCCCTAAAGGAGGGGGTTTTACACCCAGCGAAATTTTTTGCATAAATTTTTAGTTAAGATTAATTTTTACTTTCGTTCCATTATTCTCAACAAGTAATCCAACGCTCGCGAATCAGACTTCAAACCATCCAAACTGTCTTTCTGCTCTGCTAATAATAATGAATACAGCTGCCCATAGCTGCTGTCGCCAGCTGGAAAATCCAACTGCTCAGTAATGGTAAGGTCTGTCAAGAGATGAGTTGCAGAAGTAGGAGTAGCAGTTAACTTAACTACATAATTTAACGTTTGCGCTGGCAAGGCCATGATGATGTACTGATGGCTGCCATAACGATGATTCTCAATAGCAAATAGATCAAAACCATCTGCACTGGCAACTGAGCTTCTCTCCAAAGTCAGTTGGTGTACAATTGCCGGCAGATTATACCGCGGATAATTTGGTACTGGACTGGTCTCGGTTTCGCCGCATGCAGCTAATAACGCCAGTACTGGTGATAATTTAAATTTAGACCACATTATATTGATCTTGCTTTTTTGCAAGCACTGGTTTTTTATTTAGTTCCTGTCACCACCACGTAAGCCAAAAAGCTTTCCAGCTGGATATACTCATCCGAGCCTTCAACCATCCTGAACTCTACTTCACCGCATTTGTCGACCAATTCCACTTTTTTACGGTCATCTAACTGCAAATTCCAAATTTCTTTCTGGATTTGCTTGATGATGTCTAATCCTGATAACCCGTAATCAAGCATTAAATTAAGCAGCTTTTTTCTGGATTCTAAAAAATTTCCCTTGGCGGCAGCTGTCAACACTTCGTTAACTTCTTTAGGCTTAGCTATTGAAGCCATAGAGTAAACGTCTTCAGGTGCAATAGCCTCACCTTCTTTCTTAACCACAAAACAGCTTTGCAGGATATTAGTCAGTCTACGGCAATCACCATCGCTTACCTCGTATAAAGCCTCTTTAACAGCATCTGTCAATACTGCTGTTTTGTTTTTCTTTTCCTCGGCAGAGATGACATCAATTACCGCAAAAATTTCCGGCTTGCTTAAGGGCTTGAACCTAAATACTGCACATCGGGACTGTATTGGGTCAATTATTTTTGATGAATGGTTGCAGCTGAAAATAAATCGGCAGGTTCTGGTATAATTTTCCATGGTCCTACGCAGAGCTTGCTGCGCATCCTTGGTCAGGGCATCACTTTCATCCAGATAGATCAGTTTGAACGGCACATTGCCGATGGCTTTGGTTCTGGCAAAATCTTTTACCTTAACGCGGATAACATCAATGCCCCGCTCATCTGAGGCATTCAATTCCAAAGTATTTTGCCGCCAATTATCTCCAAATAATTGTTTGGCAATAACTAAAGACAAAGTGGTTTTGCCGACACCCGCCGGGCCAGAAAACAGCAGGTGGGGCATGTTTCCAGATTCTACGAAAGCGCTAATCTTTTCTATAATCTCTTTCTGCCCTTTAATTTCAGCAAAAGTAGTGGGCCGGTATTTCTCGGTCCAGATCGTGGAAATCATAACAGCCTAGCAGGATGGTTACTTTATAAGTTTTCTGATAATCTGGGTTCTGTAGAAAGTCTCATTGCACCCGGTTAGCATAAGGCTCAGCACCTGATTCC
>DATDXK010000127.1:0-3608 GCA_035289345.1 Candidatus Nanoarchaeia archaeon | reverse complement strand
CGAAGCACTACTATCGTTAAATATTCAGCTGACAAGATGATTGCCTCATCCGGAGAATGTCAGCCTTTACCTAACAGAATCAGGTGCTGAGCCTTATGCTAACCGAGTGCGAAGAGATTTTCTACAGAGCCGGTTAATGTTGAGTCTGTAGAAAATCTCACTGCGTTCGGTATCCACAAGTTCATTGTCTGCTGAATACTATTAGATTATGTTAGATAAGGGTGATTCCTAGGTTGAAGATTATGTTAGATAAAGGTGCTTTTTAGGTTGATGGCCGCTACATTTTCCATAGAGCCATACGAAAGGCAGTAAACTTTATATACAAAGCTGAACTTTCTTCCTTTAGCAATTAAAATAAAATATATGATAAAAATGCGTGAAACCGCCTCACCTCGCCATAAATGACGAGGTTTCAAAAGAGGCGGTTTCTCAACTACGCATTTTTAGTATGCAAAAATTTCGCCCTAAAGGGCGGGGTTTTACACCCAGCGAAATTTTTTGCATAATAATTGTTGTGGTGGTAAGGTATGGTTAATTATAACGAAATGCCGCAAAGCAGCTTATTATCTGATTTAAAAGAAGATGTAGATTCCCTCCGCAGGAAGCTGGTTAAGCCTGATGCTAAAGCTGAAGAATTAATTTTAGAGATAGAAAGCCTGAAAGAATCGATCCATGAGCTTACGATAATTTTTCAAAAAGCCGTAGAGCTGACTAAGGAAGAAGACTTAAGCAAAACGATTAAAGACAAGCTGGAGATGGTAATTAGGCAGAACGAAACTATCGCCAGGGGCATGGTTGCGGTTTCTGATAAGGTCGACGAATTTGTGGGCCGGAAGATGATGAACCCGTCTCCGTCTTCTGCTCTGCCGCCGATGAGACATAACCTTGGGCAGCCGCCCACTATGGGCCGCATGGCGCCGATGCCTACCGCCCATGTGGGCATGGATGAAATGCAGTTGCCTCCTCCGCCCCCTCTCGGTGCTCGAAAAAGACAAGGATTATTTTAACAATTATGACCTCTTTAATCGCTATGGCGTTATTGTCTCGGGCAGCCGGGGAATATGTTGGTGGGCGAAAAAAGTTTTCTAAAGAGGAGATTGTTAAGCGGATTAATGAGATTAAATACCTTTCTTCCCAGAAAAAAGTTCCCAAGCTGACTTTGCGGAAGGAAATTATCCATCTGGAAAGCAAATTGCGGCAGGTCTTTGAGCTGGAAAAAGAGTTGCTGCAGCAGGAGAAGAAAGAATCAGCCAAGATCATATTATTAAAAGATGAGATAGGTTTGCTTAAAAAGAGAATTGCCCTTTCTGAAGATAAAGATCTGCAGAAAAAAGTGGATACGCTGTCTAACTTGTTGGGGGAATCTTTGGCTAAGCAGACCATCATTGAAGAAATTGCTGTTGCCAGAAAGGCTTCTGATGAGCATAAGCAGGTTGTCCGGCAAAATAAGCAGCGGACAGAATTTGTTAGTAGTCTGCTGGAGCGGCTGCAGGGTATTAAGCAAGAATTGAGCAGGAAGGGAGACCTGAGTCAGCCAGTGCTGCAGAAGATAACCGAAAAAATCAAGCGGATTGAAGAGCGGTTGCAGGCCAAGATTTCTGGAAGCCAGCCGGCAGCTCCGGCAATAACTGAAGAAAAATCGCGCCATACCTTGATATTTCATGCTCCTTCGCCCCGGCCAGTGGAAATTGATGAAGCTGCTTTAGAGCGGGAACTGCCGTTGCCTCCACCTCCTCGTATGGCCACAGAATGAAGTTATGTTGTTATGAAAGCCAGCATTAGTATTAGTTCGGAGATGGATATAACCCTTGATGAGCAAGAACTCTCTAAATTAGAACAACAAGCTCTTAGCTGTATTGCTCAAATTAGGGAATTGCCGCCAGAGTTAAATCAAAGAAGATCCATTGGACTAAGCATCAAGCCAACAAGATTTAATCTATACTTGGAATTAGAATCATTTCCAAACAGTTGTAGCTTTGAGGAGATTAGAGGCTATCAAATAATTATTTCTTCTGAAGGATATGGCTTATTAAAAAAAAATAAGGCGGTTTGTGACCGGACTGGTGGGCCGAGCAGAGTCAACATCTATGTAAGGTGAGCCTAGGTAAAATCATTTTTGGTTTTGCCGGAGCGGTTACTATTCAAAAATAGATTTCTAGATAATTGATTTCAGGATAATAAATAAATTATCTGCCTTCAAACATCTTTTCCCATCACCGTCTTTCGGCTGTTCTCCTTGGCACGATTGACTGCCTCAAGAATCAGCCGCTTAACTTTCTGGTCCAGCTTGTCCATGAAATCAGCTGAAAGGTTGTCTATCCCTATTCCAGATTCCTGCAGAATTTCCTTGACTTGGGTTCTTACTACGAGCATATAATTCATTAATTGTCGCAAGATTTATAAAATTGATCTTAATTGTTGGTATGGAAGGTATCAATATGACTAGCTGCCCATTCTGCAAAATCGTTGCCGGAGAGATACCTTCACATAAAGTCTATGAGAATAATCTAGTCTTGGCTTTTCTGGATGTTAAGCCGCATGCTCGTGGGCATACGGTGATAATTCCTAGGATTCATCAAGTCTTGGCTAAAGATTTGTCGGAAAGTGTTTACTTGGCTTTAATGAAAGCTGTGCGTGAAGTCATACGCTTGCTGAAGGATAAGCTTAGTGCAGATGGCTTTAATGTGGGCTGGAATGACGGTTCGTCTGCCGGCCAGGTAGTGCCTCATTTGCATCTGCACATTTTTCCTCGTTATAATGGCGACGGTGGCGGAAGCATGCATTCAATTATCAGCCATCCTGGCAGCCAGAGTGTGGAAGAAGTGGCTAGGCTGCTGGATTAGATACGATATGATAAAAATGCGTGAAACCGCCTCACCTCGCCATAAATGACGAGGTTTCAAAAGAGGCGGTTTCTCAACTACGCATTTTTAGCATGCAAAAATTTCGCCTTAAAGGGCGGGGTTTTACACCCAGCGAAATTTTTTGCATAAAGAAAGCAGGAATAATTTATTGCCAACACTATAACTTGATTTTTTCAGAATTGTTCTTAATATTATCCTTACCTATGGCTCTGTAGAAAGTGTAGTGGCCTTCAATTGTACGAAGCCCTTACCTTTACCTATAACACTGATTAAAATAACCAATTCTTTTGGAAGAATCTAAGCCATTGTGGCAGCGCAGGTCGTACATCTGTTCTATGGCTTCTCTTTTTTTTAAGATCCGTGAAGCCGAGGCTGAAACATAGCTGGAAAGGTAATCACAAGTAGCTATGGTCGCTGAAAGAGCAATACAAGCGATGCTTACCCTAGGTAAAGTTAACTTAATGCTGGCACCCATTGAACTAACGTGCTACAGCCTAAAAACAGCCTGCACTATCACCTCTCTTTTTTATGTTAGATAGTTTTGTTTCTTTATAAAATTTAATTTTCACCAGGACGTCATAACAGCTCTGGAGATTACTGTTTAGTTATTAAAAAGTTTTATAAATAAGATTATATTTACCAGAAAATTTTAATTGAAAGTGGCAAAAGTAGCTTTTGAGATAACTAAGGACGGACCGCGGATTGGAGTTTACAGCGAAGCCCTGTATCAGGAGAGGCTTCCTT
>DATDXK010000126.1:0-6294 GCA_035289345.1 Candidatus Nanoarchaeia archaeon | reverse complement strand
TCTGTTCATTCGAGGCTAACCACGGACTTCGTCCATGGTTTTTCCGCCCCTCATCTTTAAACAGATTTTCGAACTAGACACAAGAAAGAGCAACGACTCTTTCTGTGCACAAAAATACTGTGGTATTTTTTGTGAATGGTGGCAAATTAATTTACGGACTTCGTCCGTGGTCTTAGACAGACACCATTTCTAATAATATTCGAATATTCGTCACATTTGCTATATGAAAATGACTAGAAAAAGCAGGATTATTTAGCATTTTTAGTATGACTTAGAGCCACTAAGAAGATCATATAATTCCCGCTCAGCACCGGCGCAGCGAGTAAAATATTCAACATATCGTTTTTGATTTTGTTCTCTTTGCTCTGCAGAAGGGCACTTGCCAGGACCTAGGTTCAGGCTGCTTGTTTCAGTTAGAATCCATCGAGCTTCAGCTATTAAATCTGGAGGAATTTCAACATCCCAATCCTCCTGCAGCTCTTCTAAAAAGGCAAAATCGTTCACTTCCCCACCGGAAGTTAAATAGTCTCCTCTAGAATAAGCTTCGGCCAGCCTTTTAAGTTGCTCCGCCCTTTGGGCTATCAATTGCAATTGATATAATTTGATTTGATCTTCTAATACCATCTAGCCTAAATTCCATTAATAGTATATAAATGCTTCGTTACTTGATAGTAATTATAACGCTGGTTCCAGGATTTGTGGTTAAGCCGCTCAGCATGTTAATGGCCTATAGCGGCTGACATAAATATTCAGACAAGTATGGACGGCCGTTATACAAGAAAACAAACAACGATTTGTTTTCTGTACAAAAATAAAGTCTTGGCTTTATTTTTAGTATCTAAAAGACCTAACTATTTGTATAATTGTTTATAGCTAGTGCGATATGTTTTATGAGGATTATTATCACTAGCTATGTATAGTGATTGTAAAATATTTTCGAACATTTGTTCACAATTACTAATATACGAAAACAAACGACGATTTGTTTTCTGTACTGAAATGAGATTGTTTTCTCATGCAAAAAATTTCGCCCTAAAGGGCGGGGTTTTACACCCAGCGAAATTTTTTGCATAATCAAAAACCCAACCACAGCAAGTTGTGGGGTATGAATAAGTTGGGTTTTTGGTGTTTGTTCTGGGTCACTGCAAGCAGCGGGGTATATACCCATCACAAACAATCTATAACCTAGAAAAATAATAATTTACAGCTTGCCAACTTCTTTTTTAAGGTCTTCAGCTTTCTTTTTAAGCAGGGCTAAGGCTGATTTTAAACTTTTTCTTGGTTCCATGGTTTTAGTTTCAATAATAAACCGCGGGACTCCCACTAAGGGATGGTCAATGCGATAGGACACCAAGGCTACATCTTTATTATTTTGCAGCTCTTTTTTCAGAAAATTGCAAAAGGTGTGCGTTTCTCCTTTCAGCTCAAACACCAGCTTACGATCGTTTTCTTCCAGTACATTAAATTCCATGGTTAAGGTTGTTTAAGAAGATTTATTTATAAATGTTACTAATCAAATTTTAGGTGTGCCATCCTGACATTATTTCCTTTATTTTGGGAGATTAGCTTTATTTTATTAAGCCTCAACTTTCAGTGGCAGCCATTTAGTTTAAGGGCATTCCTCAGCCCACTTACAAAAGCCGCATTCTTCAGAGGGGGCGGGAATTTCTGCTTCTAAAACTTTAAGTGCTTTCTTAAAAATACTTTCAGCGTTTTTGATATTAACTTTAATCTTGACCAAATCCGTATTAAAACAAACATGACCTGTCTCTTCAACTTGATGAGGGTGATAAAATAACAGATAAGCATAATCCTCAGTCTCATAGCCATTCTTTCTCAGCAGAAAGTTGTAGATATCCATCTGGTTTTGATAATGCTCATGCGTATCTTCTTTTAATGGAAATCCTCTTGTTTTATAATCCAAAACAACCAATCTCTTCTCTTTCTGGAGTAAATTATCAATAGCTCCACGAAAGAGATTGCCTTTCTTATCTGTCCAGGGAATGCCTTTAAAGTTGCTTCTCCAGACTTTTAGGAGTTCTTCATCATCAAAAAGCTTGACTTCACCATGTAGCTTTTGCAGTTCTGGTGGTAATTCTCCTCTTCTCATAAATCTGTCAAAATGTTCTTTCAAGATTTTATCCATTCCACTTGGAAGAGATGGGAAAATTGAATCTGGACGCTTAATGTTCTTGTTGAAATTGAGCCAGAAGCATCTAGGGCAATCTTTCAGTAAACTTAAACTTGATGGGCTAAATTTGTAGGGCATTTTGTGTCAACTCTTTGTCCATTTAAGTAATATATCAATATTACGCTTTTTGAAGCGTAGCTATGGTTTACTATGGCTTTGTTAAGTGAATTAAGATAGATCCGACGATTAGATCAGCAAAAAGATAAGATTTATATCTCTTAATTGCTTGTCCTAAGTATGCAGAAACAGATGTTTAGGACAGTTGCTCACTTAAAGAAGAAACAGAGAATCCTTTTCCTGACCACCTCTAACCGCTGGATTGGAGAAAATGAACTGCCTAAAAGCACGCTTCTGGCCTATAAGTTAGCAGAATTAATCAACGAGCCTAATTTGAGTGAAAGGAAGGTAACTATCTTGGAAGTGCCGAAACTAACCATTTTTCCTTGTGAAGGCAACGTTTCTACCAAAAACGGCAACACTTGCGGGGTAAAAAAAGCCCTGTTGAAAGATGATCAAAAAAACCCTTCCGGATTTCATCGCTGCTGGGCTAGCCTCAACAACAAAACAGACGAGCTGTGGAAAATCAGCCGCGAGCTGTTCGATTCGGAGGCGGTAGTTTTTTTTACTTCAGTAAGGTGGGGGCAGGCTAATTCCATTTATCAGAAGCTGATTGAGCGGCTGACCTGGATTGAAAACCGTCACAGCACGTATCAGGAGAGCAATATCATTAAGGATATTGAGGCCGGAATTATCGTGGTTGGGCAGAATTGGAATGGAAAACAAGTTGTTAAAATTGAACGGAAAGTGCTAGGTTATTTTGGCTTTAAAACTCCGGCCGCCCTTTCTTGGAACTGGCAGTATACTAACCAGGTGAATGACGAGTCGTCAGCATCTTACAAAAATTCCTTTAAAGAATTTAGCCAAGTTTTTTTAAATTAACTACATATATTGGGATTTATAGCTAGTGCGATAAATTATCGAACTATGAATCCTTGCGTTGATTAATTAAATTTTTAGGCCAGGATTCATACAAGAAATGTGAAAACTATCACATCTCTTTATAACAATGGCCACCAGCTAGATATAAAAATGGCTAAAAAGTTCAATTATTTAGCATTTTTAGTGTATTAAAGACAGCCATCAATTTTATTAGACCATTATGCTGGCAGAAGAAAAATTAAAGAGCCTGAACAAGAAGGGGTATTTTACTATTAACAATTTATTCACGCCGGAAGATACGGCCATCCTGTCGGATGCGCGAAACCGTTTAGTCAGGACAGCAAACGATTTGATGATAAAAAGCTCTTCCAGCAATAAAGCAAATAAGGCCATTGAAAGAATTGATGATAGTGGAAGCAGCTTTGTTTACTGGAACAATCGGCCGAAACTGGTTTCCTGGGCTGGCCAAAGCGAACCGGCATTCATTTATTATGGCCGCGACAAAAGGATTCTGGAAATAGTCAGTGAAATTTTTCAGCATGCTCAAGCCCAGCATTTAATAAATCAGGTGCACTTTAAGCTGCCTGGGGTGAACGATATCTATCCGCTGCATTTGGATATTGCGCACCGCCAGTCTAGGGGGTGGGACTCATCGGTTAATGACGGGGTTAATTATCTGCAGATAGCTGTAGCCCTGGATTTAGCAACTGAAGGCAATGGCACGCTAAGATTTCTTCCGGGATACATCGGTCCGGCAGATTTAAAATATGATCCTAGAGAAGAATTAAATCCAAAGCTGTACGAGCTTTCCCAGCCGGTGATCTTGCGGCCCGGCGATGCCGTATTTTTTACCCCCTATGTGCCGCATGGCAGCGGGATAAACTTAACCAGCCGGCCGCGCGGCTTGCTGATCAATGGCTTTGCCTATCCTGGAGCTTGCCTTAGCGTTGACAATTATCCTGGCAATGGCGTGGGTGAAATGGTTAAGTTAAAATGATAAAAATATAAACCTTGCTCTGCTGAAGCCCTGGCTAAAAAATTGCTCATTCGATTTTCTCTATCATTCTAGCAATCATCTCAAATCCCTGCTGCCAGAATTTTTCAGAAGTGATATCTACGCCTATCGCCTTAGTTATCTCCGGCGGGCTTTTGCTACCGCCGGCAGCCAGCATGGTTATGATCTGCGAAGAAAAAGTCTTATCCTTCAGATACATATTGTATAAAGCTAAGGTCAGCAAGTTGCCAAAAGCATAGGCATAGCAATAAAATGGAGTGTGAAAAATGTGGGGGATGTAGAGCCACTCGTGGGCAAAAATATCGTCAATTTCCACTGGGCCAAGCTGAGTTTTTATATCCTTAAGGTACTGTTCAGATAAATCATCAATAGTTTTGCCGTCCTTCATCATCTGGTGCGCTTTAACTTCAAAGCTGACTAATCCAGCTTGCCTGATGATGGAAGCATATAAGTCATCCAGCTGGGTAAAGATCATCGACTGGGCCATTTGAGAATTATCTTTCATTACCTTCTCTGATAACAGCATCTCGGAAAAAATGGAAGCTGTTTCAGCCAGCGGCAGGCAGGCATCCATGGTAAATTCTGTCTGCTGCTGTGCCAAAGTCATGTGAACCCCATGCCCCAGCTCATGGGCCAGCGTGGAAACATCGCGGTATTTGCCGGTATAGCTTAGCAGCACAAACGGCGCAACTTCAGTTGTAGCTGGACAGCAGAATGCCCCACTGCGTTTTCCTTTCTGAACTTGGGAATGCACATGCTTAAGATCAATTATATTCCTGGCAGCCACAGCAAATTTTGGTGAAAATTCCTGAAAGGTTTCCAAGACTAATTTTACAGCCTGATCATAAGAAATGGTTTTTTTTTCTTCATCCAGCGGTGCATAAAGGTCAAAGCGCCGGAATTTTTTTAATCCTAGCTTCTTTCTCTTAATTTCAAAAAAGCGATGAAACAGCGGCTGGTTTTTCTTACAGGTTTTTAATAAGGCAGCTATGGCCTGGTCCGGGATATCATTAACGCTATTTCTAACATTTAACGGGCTGTGATAGCCGCGCAGACCAATATTTTCTTCCCGCCAGTCATTTACCACGTTCTTGTAAATCTCGCCGATAAGGGTTCTTTTCTGCTGATAAGGAAACAACAGTGTCCGATAAGCCAGCTCTCTTATTTTAGGCTGGCTGGATCTTACATGGGTTATCAGCTCTTCCTGAGTCAGGCTCTGGCCCTGGAAGTGATATTGAAAATCAGTGGTCAGCAGGCTATAAATATTATTTAAGGCCGAAACTCCGGTGCTGTCCTTAAGATTAATGATCTTCTCCTCATTTTCCTTCAAGGTATATTTTTTATTTCTTCGCAAGGTTTCAAAGAAATAACGGTAATTTCCGCTGCCTTCGATTAATTGCTTCATTTTATAATCAGGCAGCTGCTTAAACCAGAGAGCTAAAAAAAGCAGGCGATTATTAATTTTAGTTAGAATGTTTTCGGTCTGCGATAGTTCAGCCAGCGCTGATTGGTTGGCAGAATCTTCAGAAAAACGCAATTGAGCATAAACTCCCCACCGCTCCATCTCTTTACGAATAATTTCTAATTCTGTTACAATTGATAAGAACGTTTTAACTGGAATGGTATTGGTTAATAGTTTTCTCTTATTCTCCAGCAATTTAGCCTTGCGCTCAATAGATAGTTTAGCATGTTTAAATGAGGGTGGTTTTATTTCCTGCAAATTCCAAGCGCCCAGAGGATATTTTTCCATGACCAATAGTATATTTTAGCGCTTTTTAAACATTGCTAACTACAACATCTAATCGTTAACTAGATAATTTAATCCCGGTTATTTTAAGTTTTAATTAAACTAACGGGGGATAATTTTAATTAAATCTTTATGATTAGACCGTTTATTATAAAATCAAGCAATCAAGCAAAGCTCAAAGCAAATCAAATAAAGCTTATAATCAGTGATTGAATAATTAATCATTGTATTGTCCATTTACTGCCTAATTTATCCTGTATTTGCTTGAAGGTTTCTTTGCTGATTAAAGCCTGATGCGAACCAGCTCTAGTTTCTCCGGCGAATTTAACCTGGCCCAAATAGGTTTGGTTGGCTAAGATCTTTTTAAGGCCATTTACGCTTAAATCAAATTTCTTCGCTAAT
>DATDXK010000125.1:0-2985 GCA_035289345.1 Candidatus Nanoarchaeia archaeon | reverse complement strand
TAGAAGAGGAAGCAGCGAGAATTTACCGATTAGCTGTGCAGAAAGGGCTGGTACGAGGAAGATCCATGGAGTCAGTTATTGCTGGAGCCTTATATGCCGCCTGCCGCAGGCATGAAGTTCCTCGAACTTTGGATGAGATGGGTGAAGCTTCCGGCATCGAGAAAAAGGAAATTGGCAGGACTTATCGCTTTGTTACCAGGGAACTGGAAATCAGCATTCGGCCCAGCAATCCCGCAGATTACATCCCGCGGTTTGCTTCAGCATTAAAATTAAGTGCAGAAACGCAGTCCAAATCAGTGGAAATACTGGAAATGGCCCGTGATATTGAATTAACTTCTGGCCGCGGCCCGACGGGGATTGCTGCGGCAGCGCTATATGTAGCTTCCTTGATTCATGGCGAAAAAAGGACGCAGCGGGAAGTGGCAGATGTTGCCGGCGTGACGGAAGTTACCATCAGAAATCGGTATAAAGAGCTGATTAAGAAATTAAAATTGACTAAGGAAGTTGAAAAAAGCAAGAAGAAGTAATTTATTTAAAATGGTTGGTTTAAGAGATACTATTCGATCAAGGATTGCTAATACTGCAGATAAATCTATTGACCAGCTGGCTGATTTATGGGATTCCCGCCCTGGAAAAATAGCCCTGATACTTACAGCATCAGCCGGGCTGGCTTTTTTATTGAGAGCCAACAATCTGTTGAAGGAAGACAAAGCCTGCCTGGTTTCTTACCTTCTGACATCTTGTCCTGAATCAAGCTGTTCTGGCAAAAAAGTTGATGCTTATCTTGGCAAAAAGGATATTAGCCGATTAGTCCAGGACTATTATAGTGGGGAGGTTCACCGGCTGAACATAAACTGTTATAAGTAATTGTTGTTACGGATAACGTATGAATTTCCTGTTATACTAGTCGACCTACGAGCGAGGACTAGAATTACAGTTAATAGAATTTCCGAGCGGAGTGGGGAGGAAGAGGAATAAAATAGGAAAAAAAATCAAAATTCAGGAAAAATCTGGAGGATAAGGCGAGGAATTACTGCCAGAATGGCAGAGCCGGTAAAATTAAGACCAAAATATTATGAAGCTCTTAATCTATATAATGTGAAAAACGTGAAAAGATATTGTGAGAATATGTTTGGGGTTGTTGTGGAGCAGTTCAAGCTGTAATGTTGTTCACAATTCACTGCGATATTATGCAAAAAATTTCGCTGGGTGTAAAACCCCGCCCTAAAGGGCGAAATTTTTGCATGCTAAAAATGCGTAGTTGAGAAACCGCCTCTTTTGAAACCTCGTCATTTATGGCGAGGTAAGGCGGTTTCACGCATTTTTAGCATTTATTTGTGGACAATACAATGCCACTTAGGAAAGACTAAAGTGAAATAAACCAAGCGCACATCCGATATAAAAGAAGAACAAAATGGTAGAAATAAAACAGTTGCTGGAACTGAATTAAGAAGCGATGTTGCGACCATCACTTTGGAGAAAGCAAAGGAATACGTAGCAAACCACGAGACTCATGACGCCAAATGCTTATCGATTAGGGAATCCCCACTCTTTAGGGTTGAGAAAGATGTCAAATATGTACAAAAAGCTAAACTAATTTTAACTGCTTTCCTCATCAATAACTTCTCACTTCAATCAATTTCCGCATCCTTCTCACGAAAGCATCGGCTTCCTGATGCAGCCGCTCAAATTCATGGCCGCCTACATACTGCAGCTCACGGTGGGTTATCTGCTTCATCAAATGGTAAAACTTATTCATGGTGTCAATGTACTTGCTTTCCAAAAGCTTTTTCTTGACGTAAGCTTTTTCCAACAAATCAGCCACGTGCTCCGGCGCGGGGGGAATTTCATGCGCCCGCATCAAGGCGGCATGCGCTGAATCGATCACCGCCCAATACAAGTCTAAAGTAGCTTGCAGGACATGCCAGCGGGAATTGACTAAAGTCCGTGGCGCCCGGCTGAAATAGCGCCAGACGCTTTCTTCTGTGGGCCTGATTCTGCCCTGCTTTAATAAGATCTGCAACGGAAAAAAGAATCCCTTGTCATCCAAGGCAACGCCGTCCCGGAGAATGTTTACCACTACCGGATCGCCGACCTTGGCATGCTCCCAGAACGAAGTGAAGGTCATGGAGGTGATGTGCAGCTTTAAGGAGATTCTGGAAATCAAGTTGTCAATGATGATTTTATATCCCTCTACTAGCTCTTCGGTCAAGACGTAAGTCGCATCATCAGTGATAACTAGCACGTCAATGTCGCTATTTATTGAAGTTTCACGGCGGGCTGAACTCCCGAAAACTGCGATGGTTAGAACAAAATCGCCCAGCTCTTTTTTTGCTTGCTGGGCAAATTTGCTGGCTATTTCTAAATTAGCTGTAGGATACTTATGCAAATTTTCATTTTCTTTTCTTTGAATCCGGAATTCCATAATCTTTTTACAGGGGCGAGAGCGGTTTTAAGCTTTGTTAATCATTAGCCAGTAATTAATCAACGATTAATACGATTAATACAATCAATAAATGATTAATAGGTTATAGTTGGCGAGGATGGTTATTTTATATCGATGTAATACAAATATATATCTTTCTAACTATAAATATTTATAAATTTCTTTTTGAAAAACTGGATTTGGAGGGTGATGGACATGGAGCAAAAACCAGTGGACGATCTTGACGAATCATATTTTGGGGAAGAGTTTATTGATGAGGAATTATTATCAGAGAAAGCCAAAAGCACCAGAGTAGACAGAGTTGATGATGATATAACTATTGAGGCTGTGGAATCAAAGCCCAAAGTAAAAAGAAAACCAGTGTTAAGAAAAGCTGCTAAAACGATAGACGAAAGCTTGATTGTTGATAATAAGTATTTTTCAACTGCCAATGAAGGCTCCAAGAATGCCACTCCTCAAAAAGAAAGCAGCAGAGTTGAGCAAGGCAGCGGCAAAGCGGCAGTTAAGCCTCCAACCAGCAAGGCTGATGATAGCCTTAA
>DATDXK010000124.1:0-10945 GCA_035289345.1 Candidatus Nanoarchaeia archaeon | reverse complement strand
ATATAATTTAATTTAATTAATGCGATATAAATTAAATTACCAATTAAACAGAACTAAAAACAGAATAGTCCATCGGAAACCAAGGGGTCGGTTAAGATGAAAATAGGTTCTTTTTTTGAGAATTATCTTAAACAGGATTCTTTATTTAAAGATAAATCTTTCTTGTTGTCTTCTTTTATTCCGGAGGAAGTTCTATATCGAGAAGAACAGTTACGGGAAGTGGCTAATATTTTAGCACCAACTTTAAGGTTAGAGAAGCCTTCTAATTTGTTTATTTACGGAAAAACCGGCAGCGGCAAGACTTTATCAGTAAAACACGTGTTAAAGATGATGCAGAACGTAGCAGAAAATAATAATATTAAATGCAAATTAATTTATATCAATTGTAAGCTCAAAAGGGTTGCCGATACCGAATACCGGCTGATAGCCCAATTAATCAAGGAGTTTGGAGAAGAAATACCTCCCACTGGGTTGCCTACAGATGAAGTTTACAATATATTTTACAACCTGTTAGACAAGCAAACCAGAGTGGTTCTTTTAGCCCTGGATGAGATAGACCAACTAACTAAAAAGATAGGTGACGAAATTTTATATAATTTGACCAGAATCAATTCGGAGCTGAAAAAGTCACAGATTTGCCTGATAGGAATATCTAATAATTTAGTCTTTGCAGAAAATTTAGATCCACGGGTAAAAAGCAGCCTATCTGAGGAAGAAATTGTTTTCCCCCCTTATAATGCTTTACAAATTCAAGACATTTTAAAAACAAGAGCAGAAAAAGCTTTTTTACCGGGCGTAATATTACCGGGAGTGATTGAAAAATGTTCTGCTTATGCAGCAAGGGAGCACGGCGATGTGCGGCGGGCCATCGACCTACTGCGGGTAGCAGGAGAAATTGCCGAGAGAAGCGGCTGCAAAGTTGTGGAAATATTTCATCTAGATGAAGCAGAAAAAAAAGTTGAATCAGACAAGATAATAAATGCAACCACCAGCCAGCCAAAACAATTTCAAAGCGTATTATATTCTATTTTATTGATTTCACCGCAAAAAAGAATTTTTTTTACCGGGGAGATTTATGACATCTACACCACTGTCTGTAAAAAAATAAAACAAAACGTTTTGACCCAAAGAAGAATTTCAGACATCTTAGCCGAACTAGATATGCTGGGAATAATTAATGCCAAAATAATTTCAAAAGGCAGGTACGGCAGGACGCGAGAAATTTCAGTGTCTATAGAAGAAAAAATCGTTGTCAAGCTCAAAGAGTTGTTAGAAAAATCACTAAGCATTCAATAAATAAAGATGGAAAAAAACCCACAGAAACAGATTGAAGACTTATTTAAAAAAGGGTTTTTGCTGCAAGAGGATTTAATTAATGCTGAGGCCATAGAGCAAACAGTAATTGATAAAATCAAAACCGAAGCTGACTTGCTGGTTCTGAATAAGGATTACCTTGAAGTAATCAGGCAACAAACTTCTTTAGTGGATTGGTATGAAATTGACGGCTATAAAGTTGAAGCAGAAAAGGAAAGAAACGACGAGCTTTACCAAAACAGCTTACAGCAATTAAGGAAATCAAACCTCGATTTGATACACGCGGGGCAAACTGATAAGCAAGACCTTTCCAGCTTAGAATTATCGCTGAATTACGAAGACGGCCTTAAAAAAAACAGAATCAATGGTTTGTCAGTAAAAAGCAGCCCCTATCCTGCAGAAGAATTAGGTCAGGAATCGATTGCCGGTTCTGCGTTAACGCCGGAAAATGAGCTTTCGGGGCTAATTTTTAACCCCAGTCAGCCAGACTCGGCAGTAACAATTATAATTTCTTATGAAAACAAGCCTAAAAAATATGTTGTAGATGATTTTGTCAAGATATTCAGGACTAGGCTAAGGTTTTTGGAGAAAATACTGCAGCATCGGCTGGAACTGCAAAACACCTTGTCTATTTCCCGCGTCTTAAGCAAAAAAGAAAGAGAAAACGTTTCCTTAATTGGCTTAGTGGATGAAATAGGCGAGACAAAAAACGGCAACCTAATCGTTACTCTGGAAGATTTAACCGGCAGGGTAAAGATATTTATTTCCAAAGCTAAAAAAGAGCTTTATCTAGACGGAAAAGATTTGGTTTTAGATGAAGTGGTGGGTGTAAACGGAGTTTGCGGCGATAAAATTGTTTTTGCAGAGAAAATTATTTGGCCAGATATACCTAACACGCATAAATTAAAAAAAGGAGAACAAGAGGAATACGTCATCTTTTTGTCTGACATCCATGTGGGCTCGACCCTTTTTTTAAAAGAAGAATTTGGGCGCCTGCTGAGTTGGATAAAAGGCGATTTTGGCAACGAGCAGCACAGAAAGATTGCCGAAAAAATAAAATATATTTTCATTGCCGGAGACTTGGTTGACGGGGTGGGAATTTATCCGTCGCAAGAGGAAGAGTTAGAAATTAAAGATATCGGCCAGCAATATAAAGAGTTTTCTCGGCTGATCGGGCAGATACCGCTGCACATCCAAATAATCATCTGTCCGGGCAACCATGACGTGGTGCATTTAGCTGAACCGCAGCCGGCATTTTACCAGCGGTTTGCCGAAGGCTTATTTAATCTACCTAACGTTAAATTAGTAACTAATCCTTCTTTAATCAACATCGGCAAAACTTCTGACTTTTCAGGTTTTGACGTATTGATGTATCACGGATTTAGTTTCGATTATTATGTTGCCAACGTTGAATCTATCCGCGCAGCTGGGGGATACCACCGGTCGGACTTAATCATGAAATTTTTATTAAAGAGAAGGCATTTAGCCCCTTCATTCAGGTCTACGCCTTATTATCCCTCCCACGACGAAGACCCCCTGCTGATAAAAAGCGTACCTGATTTTCTGATAACTGGCCACATCCATTATTCCTGTGTTGCTAACTATAACGGCATTACTATGATCAGCGGCAGCTGCTGGCAGGCTAAGACGTCTTTCCAGGAAAAGCTGGGGCATGAGCCAGAGCCAGCCCGGGTTCCAGTGGTGAATCTTAAAACCAGGGAAATAAAAATATTAAGGTTTAGCTGATGGTCATCGCTTCAACGCCAATAAAAAATTATTTTGAAGAAATCAACCGCGAAGTTGACTGGGCTTACAGCAGGGCTAGAATTGCCAGAAGCAAAGGGTTGGATCCTGAGCTGGACGTATCCATCCCCTTGGCCAAAAATATGGCCGAAAGAGTTGTAGGCTTAATCTCGGTTTTAATACCGCAGATTACTAATACGAACGTTACAGAAAGGATTTCGCAGTTAGAAAAGGAATATGGCATCCTTGATTGGCGAGTTGGCCTAAAGATAGCTGAAGAGGTGGCCCAGAAAAAATTTTGCCAGTTTAAAAGCGATATGGAAGCTTTTGAAGTGGGAATTCGCGTTGGTTTTGCTTACTTGACTTTAGGAATCGTTTCTGCTCCGCTGGAAGGCTTCATTGGCCTGAAAATAAAGCCCAGGAAAGACGGCAGGGAATATTTTGCGCTGCAATATGCCGGGCCGATTCGGGGCGCAGGCGGCACTGCAGCTTCAACCTCAGTGATCCTGGCAGATTATATCCGGATTAAAATGGGTTATTCCAGTTATGATCCTAGTGAATCAGAAATCAACCGCTATATCAGCGAAGTGCATGACTATCATGAGCGGGTCACCAACCTGCAATACCGCCCCTCTGACGAAGAGATAAGGTTTATGGTTGCCAATTTGCCGGTGGAAATAGACGGCGATCCAACAGAAAAGATAGAGGTCTCAAATTATAAGGACCTGCCCAGGATCAGCACCAACTTAATCCGCGGTGGAACAGCTTTGGTTCTGGCTGAAGGCCTGTGCCAAAAAGCGTCTAAACTATGGAATAATTTGTCCAAATGGGGCGGAGATTTTGGTTTGCAGTGGGGCTGGCTTCAGGAGTTTTTGAATCTGAAAGAAAAGATTCATTCCATCAGCTTAGATCTGGCCGCGCCCAAAAAAGAAGAAAAAAAATTAGTTAAGCCTAACAACACTTACCTGATGGATTTGGTTGCCGGCCGGCCCATCTTAACTCACCCGCTGGGGGTAGGTGGTTTCAGGCTGCGTTATGGAAGAACCAGGGCCAGCGGGATGTATGCAGTAGGGATACATCCGGCCACATTGATTGTTTTGGAAAAATATATCGCCATCGGAACACAGTTAAAAGTAGAGCGCCCCAGGAAAGGGGCTTCAGTTACAGTTTGCGATTCCCTGGAAGGTCCGATAGTCCGTCTCAACAATGGAACAGTGGTTAAATTAAGAAAAGAAGAAGAAGCAAAACAGCACTGCAAAGAGATAGATGAAATTATTTTTTTGGGCGACATCTTGTTTAATTACGGCGATTTTTCCGAAAGCGGCCACACTTTGGTGCCGGTCGGTTATTGCTCGGAATGGTGGTCCTTGGAATTGAGCCGGGCTAAGCAGGCCTTACCGGCCGGCTCTTCAGCAGAATTTTCTGCAGAAATTAATTTATTAGGCCAGCTTAATCAGGCAGCCATTCCGACCTGGGAAGAAGCGCTGGAAATAAGCGCTAAATATAATATCCCTTTACATCCTGAATACACTTTTTATTGGAAGCTTGTCTTTGCAGAAGACCTCTGGGCCTTGCGAAAGTGGGTTTTGCAGGGGACGGTGGAAAAAACAGGGAAGATTATCATGAAGATGCTTCTTCCTTTCTTAAACGACGGCCACAAAAAGGCTAAGAAGACCTTGGAAGAAATTGGTTGTCCACTTAAGATGCCCAACAGCGAATGTGTTGTCTTAGAGCAGGCTGAAGCGGCCATCATTGCTTTTTGTTTAGGGATTGGTTCTAAAAATTTTAATAATATTCTTTCACCTGAATTAAAACCTGGGTTAAAAACAGAACTGACCGGAAAAAATGGCTTGGAATGGATCAATTCTTATTCTTCAATTCGCCTTATGGATAAGGCCGGGACGTTCATTGGCGCCAGGATGGGCCGTCCTGAGAAGGCCAAGATGCGTCATCTTACCGGCTCGCCGCAGGTGATGTTTCCAGTTGGCGATGAGGGAGGGCGCCTGCGCAGTTTCCAATCAGCTTTGGAGGCCGGAAAGATTAGGAGCAGTTTTCCTTCTTTTTATTGTTCGGCATGCAAAATTCCCACGATTTACCCGGCCTGTGAAAATTGCCGTAATCTTTCAGTTAAAAAATATCATTGCCGGATCTGCGGTGATTTAAACAGCGAAACTTGCCGCCATGGCCGGGCTGTAGCTTATAAGACGATTGATTTAGACATAAAACACTTTTTTCAGAAAGCCAAAGAGCTGGTAGGCGAAGAGATCGTTCCCGATTTAATTAAAGGAGTCAGGGGGACTTCTAACAAAGAACATGCGGTTGAACATTTAGCTAAGGGCCTGCTTAGGGCAAAACACCGGATTTATGTGAATAAAGACGGCACTACCAGGTACGATTGCACCGAGCTGCCGATTACTCATTTTAAGCCCAAAGAAGTAAAGACGTCTGTTAAACGGCTGATTGAGCTGGGCTATGCCGAGGATATTTACCACCAGCCCTTAATTTTTGAGGACCAATTGTTGGAATTAAAACCTCAAGACTTGATCATTCCAGGCTTTTCCGGGCTGGAAGATTCCGGGCCGGAAGTCTTAACGCGGGTAGCTCGTTTTGTGGACGACTTGCTGGTAAGGTTTTACGGCTTGGAGCCGTTTTATAACATCAAGAATTATGATGATCTGGCTGGTCATCTGGTAATTGGTTTAGCTCCACACATTTCTGCAGGGTTGGTTGGCCGAATCATCGGCTTTTCGGAAATTCAAGGCTTGCTGGCCCATCCGATGTTTCATGCCGGGCTGAGAAGAGACTGCGATGGTGATGAAGCGGCAGTGATGCTGCTGATGGATGCCTTGTTGAATTTCAGCCGGAAATATCTTCCTTCCACCAGGGGTTCAACCATGGACTCCCCGTTAGTATTAACATCTACCTTAAACCCGGCTGAGGTGGACGATCAAGTTTTGCAGCTGGACACAGTTTGGAAGTATCCATTAGAATTATATGAAGCGGCTTTAGAGATGAAGCGTCCGGGAGAGGTTAAAGTGGAACAATTAGGCAAACGCCTGGGGACAGAACGGCAATATGAGGATTTCGGGTTCACCCATTCCGTAGAAAACATAAATAAAGGCGTATTATGCTCGGCCTATAAGACTCTGCCTTCCATGGAAGAGAAGCTCTTTGGGCAGATGTCCATCGCTAAAAAAGTCCGGGCGGTGGATCTTGATGATGTAGCTAAATTAGTCATTCAAAAACATTTTTTAAAAGATATTAAAGGCAATCTGAGAAAATTTTCTATGCAGCAGTTCAGGTGCGTCAAATGCAACGAAAAATTCCGCCGTCCGCCGGTAAGCGCCAATTGCTCTGTTTGCAAAGGAAAGCTAATTTTTACCATCTCTGAAGGTTCAGTGGTGAAATATCTTAAGCATTCCCTAACCCTTTCAGAAAATTTTAATTTTTCTCCTTATCTTAAGCAAACTATCGATATCTTAAAAGAGAATATTGATCACGTTTTTGGGAAGAAAAAAGAGAAGCAAACTGGGCTAGGTTGTTTTATTAGCTGAGTGTTTTCACGATTTTTTAAATTAAATCATCAAATACTTCATTGATTAACCGATTAGTATATTTTTTATCGTCTGGTTCGTAGCCAATTAGCTTAATCTGCTTAAACCACTGAGCGGCCAGTTCTTTCAAGACATTAAATCTTAAAAACTGAACCATTTGTTTGGCCGATCTGACATTGCAGCAATCACCTCTTTGAATCAGCTCTCCGCCATATTCTGTTGCAGTGTCGCCAAGGAAGATCATGGAGAGCGGGTTTCTTCTTACGGGGTAGGCAACCTCAATGGCATAAACCAGAGAATTGCCGCTTTTTCTGATAACCTGCTCACCAAACAGGTCGTCTAAGAATCCCCCTGCAGTAGCCACTTTTAAGCTGCTGAGTTCAATAATGGCTACATGCATGGTAATAAATCCCTTATTCTCGGCAATCGCTTCTTTAAAACGGCCTGTTTCTCTGCCAGCCAAGGCATCAGGCAGGTAAGGCATTTGGTAGAGGCTGTTGTCGCCCTTCCAGCTGTAACTAAACTGCATGATTATCCACCTTGGACCATTTCTGCGTGAGGAATCCCTTTGACATAAATAATTTTTTCAGCATCGATTAAACCAAATTCCACACCTAAGGCAACCGCAGCTTTTCCAGTCAAGTGAAGGTGTTGAGCGCCTCTAACCAAAGCAAGAACTTCCTTCCTTGTTTTTTTTACCCCATTATAAAACGGTTTAGTTAGGTCTAACTGCAAATTATCCTGCTCAAATGATTTTCCTAAGAGATCTTCATCAGTTATCACTATTAACCGGCCATGTGGCCCATCTTTTTGAGATATGATAAAATCCATCTTTAAAAAGTCTTAACCGGTTTTTTAACTCCGCAGGCCAAACATTTCAAATAACTGATCCCTTTCTCCCCTACCAGCTTCGTATCTGGTTTACGGCATTCCGAACAGGCTACGAATTCGCTAACATATTTTATCACTTTTTTATTGATCGCTGAAGCCGAGACTTTTGTTCCCAGAATGACCCTGTCTCTGACAATTTTTCCTGGAGCAGCCAATTCCCGCAATAAATATTTTAACAAATGGTTTTCATCTCTTCCCAAATCTTTGGCAATTTTCTTAATATTTATTAAAATTGTTTTATTACCTTCCAGATGCCCTTTGACTTTTTCTATATTGAACCTCTCCGACCCGGCTGCCTGCTCCGGCAATTCCCTTTGTGCTTTTTCCAGCAATCTTTCATAGGCTTCCATTTTTCAATTAATTTGCTATCGCGTTATATAAATCTTTAGTTAAATTTTGTAGACATAAATCAGACCGGCTCTGTAGAATATTTCGTTGCACTCGGTTAGCATGAGGCTCAGCACCTGATTCTGCTAGGCAAAGGCTGACATTCTCCGGATGAGGCAACCCTCTTGTCAGCTGAATATTTAACTACCCATTTCCGGATTGCCCATCGCGATATTTTAATTTTATCATGCTGCTTGAGATGTTCTTTTACTTTTTTGAATGATGCACCATCGCCATATTCGTGCAAAGCACGAACAATGTGAGCAGGATTTGTTCTCATTCTTTTAAATCCGTCATCATGCACGTACCATTTTTTACAATCGTGGCAGAAAAACTTTTGCTTTGAGCCAGAAGCATTATGTCTCATTCCTTTCTTCGCAACATTATGTGATCCACACAGTTCACAAATAATCATATCAATCGCCTCTTAAAACACTGAAAGAAGAACTAATATTTAAAGGTGACGTTTAGTTGACTTTATCATCAGGCAGAAATCTTTATATAGTTTATAACTACTATATTATAACTGCATAAGATTATAATCTTACAAAAAAGAGGTGTAAACATGCCAGCCCTAGAACTAGCAGAAGTTATTCTTGCCGTGATAATTGGTACTTTAGCAGCAATAGTTTATTCATTAAGAGTTTTGATCTTGCTTGAACGAAGAGTGGCTTCCATGGAAGCTAACATTCAAAGGATGACTGCTAACGTCCTTAAACAAGAAAAATCAATCAGAAAAACAGTTGCCAGGAGAAGGTAAGTCACTTCTTCGGATTGTTTTTTTCGATTACTCTTTTAATAGTGGGTAATTTCTTATTAAGTATAAGCTTCTTTTTTGTGGAAGCGATCTTTCTCTTGGCTAGCTTAGGCCTGGTTTTAATTTGCTTCTTGTGCAGTTTTACAGTCTTTCTTCTGACAGCCCGTTGCAGTTTCAAGCCTTCTAGTTCGCTTTCTATTTCATTAATCCTTTCTTTTATCTCCGCAATCTTATTCTGGCTGTCATCCTGGGTTATCAGCTCTCCACATTCTGGGCAATGAAATTCGAAACTGATAGACTGGTCAAAATCCAGCCTTACGCAATCGTTTGGGCAGACGAAAAATAATTCTTTCTCTTCCTGCACCAGCTGATGCTTTAGCCGCTCTAAAAGCTCGCGCTTCATTTTAAAATAGTTAAATTTAATGCTTTCCGGCAGAAGAGTCCAATAATAAATGTACCAGCCCTTCTGCTTATCTTTTTTCCTAGTAAACCCCACTAAATTAAAATTATAGAGGATATACAGCATCTTGCGGATAATCTTGATGTCTTTCTTGGTTCTAGCAGCCAGATAAAATTCAGAAACATTAGATTTCCCAGCCAGCTCCCTAATTAGCGGCAGTCCCTCTTCACTTAGAAGACCGACCAGAATTTCTTCTATTTTTTTAGTAGTTAGGCGCATTTTGAAGGTAAGATGGCTTGATTAAATCCATTTAATTAGAGTGATAACGCTTTTAAATGTTTCGCCACAGACAGGTTAAAGTGGCATTTGATAGAGGCAGCAGCAGAACAATTGCATAATTATTATGCAAAAAATTTCGCTGGGTGTAAAACCCCGCCCTTTAGGACGAAATTTTTGCATGCTAAAAATGCGTAGTTGAGAAACCGCCTCTTTTGAAACCTCGTCATTTATGGCGAGGTGAGGCGGTTTCACGCATTTTTATCATTTTAATTAAGTTCCATTAAGGACCAGTTGGTGCATATATTGAGCGCTATTCTATTGCTGATCATCCAATAGAACTGTTGATAGCTAACTTGGACAAGCAAGGCATAAATATAATTTCAAGTTATTCAACTAAAACAGTTAAATATTTTCAGAACATTAGCTTCAGTGCATCTAGTGTTTTACAAGAGGAAGAGGTTACCGTTCCATTAGCCACGCAGTTTCCCCAGGATATTGAAACTAGCCAGATAGAATTTAATCTCCGAAGCCCTTCAGCTGGGTTAGAATTAAAACTAAGAAATTATGATGTTGTAACCGATAGGCCGACAAAAGGTGTTATTGGTGGCCCTTTTGCCGGCAATTTTGGCATCATTGGCAGGTTAGTAGTTAAAGGGAAAAATCTGGATTTAGGGATAGTGGATAAAGTTGAACAGGATCTTAAAGCAACTTATTAATAGAATAAGTTGGTTTAGTTAATGACGTTAAGTTGGTTAACTTGGTTAACTTGGTTAACTTGGTATATGCTAAATAATTATGCCACAGAGGTTTATTTTTGATTAATGCCCAGGTTTTTTCCAATCAATTCCAAGGAGTTTAATCCTTTCAGCTTAGCAGAATCTAGAGAAAGAACCCAATTGTCGCCTGAACTTTGCAGGTCTTCAGGCATTACAAAGTACCAGGGCTGTTCAGGAAACTTCACGGCGATCCAGCTTTCAGCGCCAAACATTTGGGAAAACTGGTTTAATTGCTCGATTTCCCCTTTAAGAAGATACTTTTTAGTTTCTTTAGTTACCTTGCATTCAATAGCCACTCTTCTTATCGCATTTCCCGCTAAGATGTCCGGTGATGGATAGCGGCTGCTCCCAGAACCAGCGGCTCGGATGGCGCTCCAGCCAGATTCATTAAAAAATTTGATTAATTCTCGTTCACCCTTGGTGCCTTTGGCTTTAGCGTTCATTCATTTCATCACTTTTTTCTTATCTACTTATTTTTAGCCAATTAAGCTTAGATTACTTTTTAGGTTGCTTCTTAAGTTACTTTTTAACCTTGATCAAAGCCATGATTACCGCATCTCTGGTATATTCCTTCCGTGTTTTTTTTCCTTGAGTAAGAATGCCAACTAGTCCTTCAGACATTCCCAGCTGCCGATTATTAGTATATCCTGCCCGATAAGAGGCTTCGCTCAGATTTAGCTGGTGCTTTTCCATTAATTTCTGAATATCTTTCGGGCATCGGAATGCCGGTGAGAAGCCAAAGTGGTATCTTTGCCCATCATAAATGCAGCATACTGAAAGTTCCATTAGGCCGGTGTAAGGAAAATTCTGAAGACCTGATTCAAGGCCAACGCCTAAAGCATGG
>DATDXK010000123.1:0-11578 GCA_035289345.1 Candidatus Nanoarchaeia archaeon | reverse complement strand
AGAAAACAGTGTAGCCGTCTTTGCCGTCTTCAGTGTATCCATCAGTAAGAATCTTAAATACGCCCTTATCACAGCTTGTAAGTCCAATGAATGCTTGACTATCAGCTTCACCAAACCAACGCTGTTGGCTAGAGCTGATAAACCATCTATCTGCTTTTAATTTTGCAATTTCCTCTTCTGTTAAGACCGTGAGACCGCCCGGAGTTTTTCCAGTCGCTTCTCCTCCGATTACGCGTAAGCGAAGGTCAAAGCACCCGCGCTTACTATCCAGGCTAGTAAGTTCCCCCTTGTACCCGGCGCGCCCAGGTCCTTCGTAACACTGGCCATAGAATGAACGCCACTCTTCCGTCGAACCACTATTATCAATTTTTTCCCAAATCCAGTTGCCCGTGCGAATGAGTTCCGCTAGTTCATCATCTTCTTCCTCTTGCAGGGTTTCCACACAACTTTCACCATCGGCTGCGATGTAACCTTGATTAGTTAAAATATCGTCCCCCCCATCCGGCGCTATCTTTTGGCCCCCCCGCCCATTTTCATTTAAACCAACGCCGGCCTCGCCCACGCGGAAGGAAATCAGCGCTCCAGTGGCTCCACCGCCGCCCGGCTCTTGACCATTACCGCCATTGCCGCCGGTACCAAGAATCAACTCATAAATATTGCCGCCGTCGCCACCGATGGCGCCGCTTCCGCCATTGCCCGCCACCACTTCCAATATGTCGCCGCCATTGCCACCGCGTCCGCCCGGACCCGGCGGAGTTACGGCACAGCCATCTCCACCTTGGCCGCCGTCACCAGCTTGGCTGCTTTTCACTGGCATGCTCTGCGGCGCTCCATGCCCGCCTCGGCTTCCTGGAAAAAACACCCGCATCGCTTCCTCAGCCGAAATGATTCGGAAAGCCGCCTTTTCTTTAGGATCATCCGGCGAAAAAAAAACGGGCAGAATCGCGCCACCATGGCCATAATGAATAGAAACATCACCGCCCCGAGCCGCGTTGATAGCGCTGTCTTTTCCACCCAATTCATCAACACCATCATTGCCAGCAAAACCTTTATTACCTATAGCTAACGCTTCACCACCATTGCCAGCGCGAGCATTCTTGACGCGCAGATGAGAAAAGAATACATCTCCGCCATTGCCACCGGTAACAGTCACGTGCGTGGCCTCTTTAGGCACGATCGAATCATCATTAAACACCTGGCCTGACAAAAACTCGGCCCGACCACCATTACCACCAAATACTACACCATCACCGCCCCGGCCACCGGCTAGATCAATAAAATCAACCCCTTTGTAAGAGCGCTCACCAGCGACAAACCAAACAACATGGCCGCCCGCCCCGCCCTGGCCGCCGCTTATGGGAATAGACGCTCTTTCCAGAATCGGCTCGGTAATCCGGGAATAAATATCAAAGGGGCCAATCTTTTTTACCTCGTTGCCGTCTTGTATTTCAGTATAATATGACACGCTGGCGTCAATACTGCTAAACCGAAAATGCCCAGACTCTCCGCCTTCGCCGCCGGTATATTTCATCTGTGGTGGCAGCTCATCAGGAAATCCTTCTCCATCCTCAATTATAAGGTCGCCGCCTTTGCCGCCGTTGCCAAAATTAAATGATGGGCCAGCCCATCCCTCCGCGACCCTTGTAATAACGATTTGCACATCGCCATTCTTGGCATTGAAGATAATATTGCCGCCGTGTTTTCCGGGGTTGCCTTCTTCTTCGGTCATTGGTTCGGTATCCCTCTCGCTATCGCTAGTCGTTTCAAGAGATCGAACAATGATATCCTCGCCATCTCTCCCATTAAGTGCCTTGATAACGGTGGTTGGTCTTATTTGAATTGAACCTTGCCGTGCCGTAAAAGTAATACTGCCATCTGTATCTATTTCCGGGTCAATTGGTTTATTATCGCTAGTTTGCGATAAAGTCTGCGCAGCAACTAGAGGTATAAATTCCTTTTTCAACATTAACAGCAATAAACCATGCTTGTTTTCAGTTGCTTGCAATTCTACCGGTGCACTTTCATCTAAGCTTACCGTTCCGCTGATTACAATATCTCCCGTTTCAGCAATAATCTCAGCTGCACCACTTGCTGTACGTTCAAATTTAATGGTGCCATTGATATTTACACCCTTCTCGGAGATAATGGTATCATCCTGCACTATCAATATCTCTCCCTGCGGCACTGCCAGTTGCTGTACTTTCATGACGCTCTTAGCAACAGATTCATCAGGAGACTTATCAGAACAGCTAACTTGCACAAGCAGAATAATTGCCAATAATAAATATCTGGCAAATAAATTTAATTTTATCAAAACGGTCAACCCTCTTAATCGGTTAAGAATTAAAACAACTTTATATAAGTTTAGCTGATTTTAGGCTACGTCTAAAGAGTCCTGCTATTTATTCACGATGGCTTCCAAATCCAGTTTAGGCCTCTCAGCGGCATTCACTTCGCAAGAAGCCCAAGAAATTATTAAGCCAGTAATTGCGGCCGCTGCAGTTCCCCAAATGATTTTTCTGGCCCGGCGATATTTTTGTTCTGCTTCCTGCATCTCCAACTCATAGACTGACGGCGGTTCAGCTATTTCTAAACCAAGATGATTTTTCAACATTATTTCAGCTATATAAGACTCACCATTATTTAAATCATATAATAATTCCTGAAACAAACTAGTGATTTTTTTCCGGTTATATTTAAGGAAATCAGTATCCAGACCTTGGTAGAACTTATCTTTCCTGTCAGCTAAAATATCCTGCAGTGAATTAATTCTTCCTTTAACCAGCGAAAATAATTCCTCTGGAACTTCTGCTTCTTCAAAACCATGCGGCAGGTCAATATTATAATTAGAGCAGAAATAATCGACGGTCACTTTGGCTTCACAATTATCCAATAATTTTTGCTCCGTAGGAGTAAAACCGATGCCGCTGCTCACCAAGATATGATATAGGCTGTGTTTTGTGTCTGCCATAATCTTCTGATAATTATGCCCATAATAATATTTATGGTAGTCAAGGATATTTATTGCAATTTTAGTATATCTTTGTTTTACATGTCACTGTTTTGCATATCACTGTTTTGCATGTCACTGTTTTGCATGTCACTGTTTTGCATGTCACTGTTTTGCATGTCACTGTTTTGCATGTCACTGTTTTACATGTCACTGTTTTACATGTCACTGTTTTGCATGTCACTGTTTTACATGTCACTGTTTTGTGCTTTGTGAAAAACAGGCACGCGTAAGCCACCGCAAGCAATTAATTTGCCAGTAAGCTTCGTCCAGTCATCTCTTTAGGCTGCTTTATGCCAAAGACAGCTAAAACAGTAGGAGCAACATCCTTTAAACTGCCGCTTCCAAGGTTTTTGTTGACGTTGTAATTAATATTAATGGCCAGAAAAGGAACCTGGTTGATGGTGTGCGAAGTTTGATGCACTCCGCCCATATCCTCAGCATTGCCATGGTCGGCAGTGATAAAAATCACGCCAGGAAACTTTGCAACTATCCGGCCCAGCTCATGATCAATCGCTTCCACGGCTTTCTTGGTAGAAGAAAGATTTCCGCTATGCCCGACCATGTCGGCATTGGCAAAATTAACCACAAAAAAGTCATAATTGGCTTTGTTTTTTAGCAATGCTGAAGTAATTTGTTTGATCTTCATTTCAGGTTTTTTGTTGGAAGTAGCCACTTTCTGGCTGGCCAGATGAATCCTTTTTTCATGTGGAAAGATGCATTCGCACAACCCATTAAAGAAATAAGTGACGTGGGCCCATTTTTCAGTTTCAGCCAAACGCAACTGCGATAATCCAGAAGAGGAGATCACTTCACCAAGAGTTTTTCTGGGAACTAGCGGAGGAAAAGCCACTGGAATCTTCATTAAAGAATCATATTGGGTCAGCGACACAAAATCCAGCCCCATGATTTTCTTTCTCTTAAATCCCTTAAATGTGCCCCAGACAAACGCCCGGGTCAGCTCACGCGCTCTGTCAGAGCGAAAATTGAAAAAGATTACGGTGTCCTGCTCGTCCACCACGCATTTGTCCAACAGGATTATCGGCTTGACAAATTCGTCTGTTTCTCCACGCTGATAGGCTTCCCGCAAAGCCTGGAGTGGATCAGATGCTTTCCTTCCTTGGCAATTAACCATGGCATCATAAGCCTTATGCTCACGGTTCCAGCGGTTATCACGGTCCATAGCATAGTACCGGCCCATCATCGTGGCCAGCTGACCGGTTTTCAACCGATTCATTTCTCTTAGCAGCTGCCTGAGATATTTTTCTGCTGACATTGGTGGAGTATCCCGGCCATCCAAAAAAGCATGGACGTAGACTTCTTTCACCCCTAACTTGTGACAGAGCTTTAACAGCGCAAACAAATGACCTAGATGCGAATGCACTCCGGCATCGCTTAACAAGCCCAGCAAATGCACTTTCTGCACCTTATTCCTAGCCTGCTGCAGGCAATTTACCAAGACTTTGTTTTTGAAAAAAGACTTGTTCTTGATGGCTTGGTTTATCCTGACCAAATCGCTGTCCAGGACTCTTCCAGCGCCAATAGTTAAATGCCCTACTTCTGAGTTTCCCATGTAGCCGGCAGGCAGGCCTACCGCTGGGCCGGAAGCTTTTAGCTGGGCCTGAGGAAAATTACGGTATAACCTATCAATGTTAGGCGTTTTAGCCGCGGCTATAGCGTTATCTTTTTTTTCATTCCTGAGGCCCCAGCCATCCAGGATCAGGAGCAAGACTTTAGGCATACTGATAGTAATTATTTCAGATAGATAAAGATTTCTAATGCCTATTTCTGATGCTGCCTAGTGGGGAAAAAAAAGATTTGATCATTGGCAGATTTTTGCGTGCAATGATTTAGTCGCATGCAATGATTTGGTTTTTTTTAACCACCATAACTCACGCTGGATCCGCCTACCATGACATAACCAAATCCGTTCTGTTCATTTCCATAAGACTCAAAATTACCTGCCCAGTAATTGTCTCCTGACCCATAAAACCTAGACGATCTAGTTCTTTCCTGATAAGCAACATAGAGATTAGCCAAAATGGATGGATTGTTTTCGTACCCGATATTGCCTAAAGCATCTTGCCAGTATCTACCTGGCTGGCGAGGGACTGCAAAGATCCACTCCAAAAATAAAGCATCAGCTTCCGGCAATTCTCTTCCATTAATGAATAGGTTTGTATCACCATTAGAGGCATCTTCTGGCAGTGGCCAAAAATCGTGGCCTGGAAGAAGAACACTTAGGCTTGGTCCGTGCCAAATTCCATAAGATCCGCTCAGTGAATCATACCAGTATCTTCCTGGAAGCGGTGAGGCACCGTAACTGCTGGCTAACTCATTAATCTGCTGCCGGGTGAGTTCTTGATTATTGATATAAACAGCATTGAGATCTTCATCCCGATTAGCCTGTGGCAGATTTTCTGGTTCCTCTGGGTTAGCCCATTTTGCTTCTTCTGGCGTTAGCCGAAGCGGCATCTCAGAGCTAAGTTCAGAAGAACAAGCAATTATAAAAACACCAGCGACTATCAGAAGCATCAACAAAATAAGGCTACGCATCAGTTTTTAGAAATAAATCGGTCCTTAAATAAGTTTCTGTTTATTGTGGCTCTGTAGAAAGTCTCGCTATGCTCGGTGGCCATCGGGCTCAGCATTAGCTCCTTAAGGCTGATAACCGACCATCCCCGTAAGGGACATCCCCCTAGCCGGTGTAATTTTGCACCAGAAGATGCTTCGCAAATTGATGGCCGCTGCACTTTCTACAGAGCCGTTTATTGTAATACTGTTAGTTTTCAAATTTCAGGCATTCCCTGTAAATCTAGTCACTCCACTTTGTTGCGTTCGTTAGTTGCTGGTCAGCAACAGACTTCTCCTCTGCTGGCATTAATATTAAATAGGATTTGGCTCAATCTGAGATGATTAGGCTCGACCTGAGGATGGCAGAGCTTTATGATGCTGAAGTATTACTGTTTATTTTCTTGTGCTAAAGACGAAAGAAAACTGAATACGTATGATTGGCTTTGTACTAAAAAAAGCCACTACCCACTGGACAACCTCGGCTAGGCTATATAAATAACCTGATTTTTACTATTGGTTGAGGTGAAACGATGATTAACAATACCAAGATTGATTTGACAACCAAGACTATACGAAAGCTGTTTGAAGAAAAAATAAAGGAATTGACTGCCCGAACCATGCCCCGGGAAGAGTCGTTTAATCTGCAATTTAGCGGATGGTGGTTAAGATGAATGCAAGAATGAATATTAATGATAGAATTAATTATTTGTTGCTTAAGTATAAAGAGCCCAGCCCTGAATACGGGTTATCGGAATTTGCTGATAATTATGAGCTCTATGAAGCTCTGATTTAGGATTGCTGCACCTAAATATCTCTATTTTGGGCGGTAAGTATAAAGAAAAAGATTATAAACTGTCCTCTTTTTTTTCAGCTGATGGAGATATTGACCCGGACGGAATTAAAGTTGCGGTTTGAAGAAATTGCTGAGAAGATAATTAAAGGCGCGGTATTTATCTATCCGACTGATACGGTTTACGGTATCGGCTGCAACGCCTTGAATAAAGCGGCAGTTAAGAAAATCAGAGAGATTAAAACTGGAAGGCCGACGGCGCCTTTTTCCATCATTGTTCCTTCTTTATCTTGGATTAATAAAAATATTGAGATTCATGATCTGGCAAAAGCCTGGATTAAAAAACTTCCCGGCCCTTACACATTAATAATTTACTTAAAAAACAAGAAGGCTATCGCTGAAAATGTGGCTCCGGGGGTAGATACTATCGGCATCAGGTACCCCGACCACTGGTTTACTTCAGTTATTGCCAAATTGAACATCCCAGTGGTTACCACTTCAGCAAATAAGACCGGGGAGCCCTTTATGACCTCTTTAGAAAATCTTGATCCTGATTTAGAGAAGCAGGTTGAGTTTCTGATTTATGAAGGGCCTAAAGAAGGCCGGCCATCTAAAATAATAAATACGGTGAAAGAAGAAGTCTTGGAATGATGATTGGCAGGGCAGCAGATTATTAAATATGTTTCTCAAATTCATTTTCATAGGCTAAAGTTTAAAAATAAAGTCTTTATCTAAACATCATTATGACTCAGCGAATCTATCGTTCACAAGGGGTTAGCAGTAAAATAAGAGCATCAGATCTAAGTTCTCTTGATTCTAATATAACTAACGTGTTAGAAGGACACATGCCACTTAATGGAAAAGCAATTAAGGTTTTAATTATTGAATGTGACCGGCCAGTTCCCAGAACAAAATTAACTTTTGTTAATCCTGAATATATTGCTGGCCTTAAGCAGGAACTAGGGCCGCTGGAAAAGATGATTGGAAAGCCGGTCAGGGTATATTTTACCGGAATGCCCTTTAATATTAATTATGGCATCTCTGCCAAATATTGAGCAATGGATTTACAAATGATAAAAATGCGTGAAACCGCCTCACCTCGCCATAAATGACGAAGTTTCAAAAGAGGCGGTTTCTCAACTACGCATTTTTAGCATGCAAAAATTTCGCCCTAAAGGGCGGGGGTTTACACCCAGCGAAATTTTTTGCATAAAGATTTGCTAATTAAGACGATTAAACATCCATTTTCTTGCCATCAACATAATATACCGGATTTTTGCATACTTGGTCCCCATGATAAATAGTTTTAATCTCTCCACCAAACCAATTGTTGCTGCCGATGGCGATATGGCCGGTTCCCAGAACCTTTTCATCAAGAATCATGGAACCGATAAGCACCGCGCCGGGATTAATGCCTATGCCCAGCTCTCCAATCAGGCGGATTCGTTCTGGATGCTTAGCCCGCTCCTCAAAGGTTTTAAAAGTATTTAATAACAGCTGAGCATTACTGCCTTCCACCGCCGTTACCTTGCCATCTCTTACTTGAATGGTTAGGGGAGAATTAACCAGAATCGCTCCAGTATCGATTTTCATGCTGCCGTCAATCACAAATTGCCCATTTACGTTATTTATCCCCTTGGGTGGAATATATACCTCCCCGGAAGGCATATTGCCGCCCATTCCTGGCTGGTGGTATTCTCCAATGTTGGCTACAGCTTCCATCCCCGAAACATCAAAAGTCAGGTCTGTCCCTGCCGCAGTTTTAATTTGGATCGAATTAGCCTGGTCCCATTTTTTTTTAATGGCTAAGCCTTTTTTTTTCAAGCGGGAATAATTTATATTCATGGCCTCCAGAAAAATGCTGAGATAATTATGGTTTACATCGCCAAGGCCCGTGGCGGAGATGAAGCGATGGCCGCGGCTTTGGCAGAAGGTCCTAAAACTGTTGTCTTCAGTAAACCGGCCCAGTTTATTGGATAAGGCCAAAATAACAATGTTCTCTTTTTCTAATTTGGAAATGGCTTTGACCACGTGATCATCAGCATTCATGAACCCTTTCTTAACGCCTTGAAACAGGATGTTCACCGGCAATCCTTTCTTTTTAGCGGCATGATAGTACCCATAGGCCATCATGCTGGCCAGCACGTTCTCTTTTATCCCGTAGTCAGTTACAATGAGGATCTCTTCGCCTTTAGCTTTCAAGGAATTTCTGAGAACTTTATAGAACCGCGAGCTGTATTTTTCTACCTCTTTGATGATGAAAGAATCTAAGCCGAGCATCTTTTTCAGGTTAAATTAAGAGATTAAAAAGATTGCTGTTGTTGGGTCTCTGTAATAGGACTTTTTCTACCGAGCACGGCAATGGCAAGACTATTTATAGTTGTTCTTTCTTAATCATCTATCCTTAATCAAGAATAGCTTTAGGGACTTTGATAGTAATAATTTTTATAGTCAAAGGAAACGTTGCAGGCAATATTCCCAGTCTGGCAATCCAACTGGTTATTGGCAGATACTTATTATTCAGCAAAAGTGTAAAAGAAGCATTTGCTTAAATGTATTTTTTTCTAGTTCACTCTTTTTCTTAAGAAATCTTTTAAAAGGGCTGAAATATCAATTGAATTATGGACCTTGGTAAAATGAAGCTAGGCAAACGAACAATATTAAAACTGCCTTTAAACCAACAGCTGAAATATACTCCCGATGACCTGCGCTGGGCTACCCCACAGCCGGTGGCAGATTATCGCGCCCAGCGGCTGCGCTGCAAAACTATTGCCGATATTGGCTGCGGAATCGGCTTTCAAGCGTTTTCTTTGGCCAAAACCTGCCAGAAAGTTTATGCTATAGATATTGATGGCGACAAGCTGCAGCGCGCTAAAAGTAATGCCGCAGCTTTGGGATTGAGAAATATTGAATTCATTCATGGTGATGCTCTTGACCAAAAAGTAGTCGGAAAGTTGAAATATGTTGATATTATTTTCTGTGACCCGCAGCGGCCAGCGCAGGAGAAAGAGCGCAGCCTAGAGCAAATATCGCCCAATATTAAGACCTTAATTCAGGTTTATTCTAAGCTTACCAGCAAACTGGCGGTTGAATTTCCACCACAGATGAAAGAAATCCATTTTGATTGCGAACGAGAATATCTTTCTGTTGACGGCGCCTTAAACCGCTTAACGCTCTATTTTAATGAACTAAAACAAGCGGAACGAAGCGCTGTTGTATTGCCTGGCGGACAGCGCTTGCTTTCCAGCCCTAAAAAGGCAGTTCTTAAAAAAAGCCAGAGATTATTGCCCTACTTTTATGAAGTGGATCCAGCAGTGGTTAAAGCCGGGTTATTGGCAGAATTGTCGCAGCAAACTGCCACCGCATTATACGTCCAGGAAAAATCAACTTTTTTTACCAGTAAAGTGATAACCGAAAGCTCATTCTTTAAGTTATCTTTTAAAGTGCTGCGAGAAACTAATCTCAATAAAAAGGAAATTATCAGTGCTCTGCAACAAGAAGGGGCAGGGACAGTAATTATTCGCTACAGAATTTCTCCGCTGCAATATTGGCCAGAGAGAAAAATGTTTGAATCTTCTTTGGTAGGAAAAAAAACAGTACAGTTGTTTCGCTTTGGAGAAAAAGCAGTTATAGCTGAAAATGCAGGATAGATGAAAACTCCTAAATCAGTCAGTTCTAAGCTAAAGTGACCGGCTTTTTAATCCTGCAAATGAAAAATCCTTCCGTATCGTTGTCCTGCGGCCAAATTCTTAAAGCGTGCTGAATTTGCTTATCAAACACTCTGCCATTGAATTCTATGACTGTCTCGCTGCTGTTGAGCCCAGGCAATTTGGCGGGAATAATTTTGGCTTTGGGAAACTTTTTTAATAAATTATCCACAACACCCTCGTTTTCTTCTGGCTCTAGGCTGCAGGTAGAATAAACCATCTCACCGCCCGGCCTTAAGTTGGCAAAAGCCGTTTCAATTAACGCTGTTTGCTGTCTGGCAAGCTGCTTGATCACGCCTTCATTCCAGAACGCAACAGTTTTCAAGCTTTTCCTGATCGTTCCTGTGCCGGAACAGGGCGCATCCAATAAAATCTTGTCAAATTGAAACCCCCCAAACCAGTTGCCGTTCATCAGAGTGATTATTGTATTAGTAAGGCCGCTGCGCTGCACGTTAATTCCCAGGGAAGACAAGCGCGAACCCTTGCAGTCATTGGCGATAATCAAGCCTCTATTTTTCATCATCGCCGCCATCTGCGTGGTTTTACTGCCAGGAGCCGCAGCCATGTCCAGAACTACGTCGCCAGGCTTTGGCCTTAACACTAATGGTGGAATCATCGAGGCTGCTTCCTGGACGTAAATTTGCCCTAAGTGATGCTCTAACAAGTTGCCGACATCCCTGCGTTCGGGATGCTCCAGCCAGAAGCCTTCCCGGCACCAGCCAATTTTGGTTAATGTCCAGCCTTTCTTTTTAATTGAGGCAGTAATTTCCCGAACTGAACCTTTAAGCGTGTTTACCCTGATGCTTCTGCGGAGATAGGACAAGGAATATTCTTTAAATTTTTCCCAATCAGTTAATTTAGAATAGCGGCTGATAAACTTAGGCTTGAAGACGATTTTTTCTGAAGAGGGAATTGGATCCTGCATAAAAGGTTATAATTTCAAACTTATTTTAAATAGTTTTAGTTTTGAAACGGCAACGGCTCTAAAACTGCAGTTCTGCCTGCCGGCCAGAATTAAGCCCCCTGTTTTTTATCCTGAGGCCTGGCTTTTTTGTTACTTCGCCGATAACCCTGCTTCCAAGGCCATGGTGGGCGGCAATAATTATGATTGGATAGGGATTGGGAGTGGCTATGATCATTCCCTGCCCCATGTTCCAGGTGTGGTAAGCCTCTTCATCAGCAACCCCGCCTTTTTCCTGGCAGTAGAGCATTAAATCGCTTGGTTTAAATGGATCATCCAGATGAGCACCAAGGCCAGTAGGTTTCAGCATTCTTCCCAACTTTTCTGGTATCCCTCCGCCGGTAATATGCGCTACTCCGTGAATCTCCGCTTTTGGTTCGTTATCAAATCCGCCATTCATCTCTACCACCGCTTTACAGTAAATTCGGGAGGGGTGTAAAGCCAATTCCGCTAAATTTTTTCCGTCATAATAGGTTTCTCTGTGCCATTCATCTCCGTGCGCGGTTTTCATAATTTTTCTAACAAGAGATAATCCA
>DATDXK010000122.1:0-4074 GCA_035289345.1 Candidatus Nanoarchaeia archaeon | reverse complement strand
AGGCCATTCCACAGCTTCTTTTAATTGTTCTTTCACTTCAGTTAATCCGCCCACATCATCCCAGGTTACATCAGGAGTTTCAACTAATACTTCCCTCATGGCGCTGGGACGGACAACTTTAAGCGATTCTATGAAATCTTTCTGGGTTATCATCAGTTTTTCCAAGATCTCTTTAGGAATAGTCTGGCCGTCTTCCACACCTTCAACTTTTAATTCCGGCAGGATTCTTCTTAAGACAATCATGGCGGCTTCTTTAGCCAATGAATTTAAATCTGCGCCGACAAAACCGTGAGTTACCTTAGCCAAGTCTTCCAGCTTGACATCAGCCGCCAATGGCATATGTCTGGTATGAATTTTTAAAATATCCAATCTTCCCACTTTATTCGGGACACCGATTTCTATTTCTCGATCGAATCTTCCCGGTCTGCGTAAAGCTAGATCCAATTGATTAGGAATATTAGTAGCTGCGATGACAATCACTTTGCCACGGCTTTTCATTCCATCCATCAGTCCCAGTAATTGCGCAACTACCCGTTTTTCCACATCACCACGAGTTTCTTCCCGCTTGGTGGCAATGGCATCAATCTCGTCAAAGAAGATTATCGAGGGCGCATTCTGTTCCGCTTCCTCAAACTTCTTTCTTAAATTTTGCTCTGATTCTCCGTAAAACTTGGAAATGATCTCCGGCCCATTAATTAAAATAAAATGTGAATTGGTTTCTGAAGCTACCGCTTTAGCCAATAAAGTCTTCCCGGTTCCCGGCGGCCCGTGCAGCAAGACTCCTTTTGGCGCTTCAATGCCCAACTTTTCAAAAATTTCTGGATGTTTTAACGGCAATTCCACCATCTCACGAACTTTATTAATCTCCTCGCTCAAGCCGCCGATATCCTCATAATTAATTCCCAAGGCTAGGCCTTCCTCCTCCTTGATATCCACCGCTTGCGGATTAAATTCTATCTCCGTATCTTTGTTGACCACTACAATCTCTTTCTTTGGGTTAGTATCAACTACGATGAATTTTAAATCACTAAATCCAAACCCAGTGAACTGGTCTTCCATGAAATTGGAAAAAATATTGTCCATATCGCTGTGAAAATCTGGCCTGCGGCGGCTGCCCCGGCCGATAGATACGATATCTCCCTTAAGCAAAGCCTTGCCTAGCAAACCTTGCCTGAACAAATGCGGGGAAGCTTTCACCACTACGCCTTTATGTGCTGGAGCGATGGACACCCGCTTAGCTGGCTTGACCAGAGCTTTAGTTATCGTCACAATCTCGCCGATAGACGTCCGGGCATTTCTCCTGATATTTCCATCCATGCGGATGATATTCAAACCAATGTCTCCAGGATAAGCCCGGTCCACGATCGCTGCCGTAATCCTCTCGCCCTTGACCGTAACTACATCCCCAGAATTAACTTCTATCTGTTTCATATAATTGGAATCGATCTTAACGATGCCTTTGTTAACATCGTCCTGCACAGCTTCCATTACTTTTAGTTTAATCTCTGTTGCCATAAATGATCTAGCTAATTTCTAGGAACAGCACTATTTAAAATTTATGGTGAAAAAAAGCTTAACTAAAATAATATGCTACTACCATCAATTTACCAACTGCCAACCCCCTTCCCCTTGGGCCTATCGCTAATTTGGGCTAAACTTACTTTTTGGAAGCAGGCTTATTGCTTTTATCATTTTCTTCAGAAATCCGGTTTACTTTCGGCAGCGGCAGCGGGCTGGGAAGGTTGAGATCATCACTAATTTTAATGGCCTGGATATTTCCCTTATGCAAGGCCGCATTAACAATTTCTTCCATCACGTCCAGAGGAACCCTCTTGCCCTTTTGCCATTCATCAAGCACCTTAGACACCTTTTTTTCCTCTTCTACATATAAGACCTGTCCTTCCACTTCGGTCCTGCCCAGATCAGGCTCATAACTGCAGTTAAAGGCAAAAGTGAATTTCAGGCCTTTCCTTCCAGGAATGTCAAAGCGCATATTCTCAACATTAGTTATAGAAACATTATTATTTATCTTGACCTGCCCGCCTTTAGCATCTAAACTGCGGTGCGCAGATATTTTGTGTACATTTATCTTAACTATTGTCATGCTAAACCACCTTTTAAACTGATTATATCTTTAACCTTCAAACGGGCTTATAAACTTTATGGCACTGTAGAACTTGCAAACAAGCTGGCACTCCAAGCTAAGTAAAAAAGATAGAAAAATCTTTCACTTTTTTCCCAACTTAATCTCCGGCTTCTCAAAATGCCCGGTATTTTTATCAAAATTTTCGGTATAGCGGCAGAGGGGAAATCCTGGACAAGCAAGAAATTCCCCATAAAATGATTTCCGCACTACTAATTCCTTAGTACATTTTGGACAATTCTTTTTAATCTTATGCTGCTCCACTTTGTGAGCTTCTTTAGCTTCAGGTTCTGAGACCTTGCTTCGGCAATCTGGCTTCAGGCAATAAATACGTGGCCGCTTAGCTTTCATGATTACTTGAACCATCGGGTAACCATCATGCTCACAAAGCTTCTCCGTCCGCTTAACAGTTCCTGAAGGAATTTTAAAGACGGTCTTGCAAGCCGGATAGGAATCACAGGCCACAAACCGGCCGAATTTGCCAAATTTAACCGTTAATTTTCCTTTCTTGCAGGCCTGGCAGGAGCCAATATAATTTTGCTCATCCTGAGTAGCGCGAACTGAGCCCAACAGTTCCTTGCCAATTTGCGGCTCTTTTTTCTTGAAATCATTCAGCAGGTGAATCAAATATTTCTGGGCTTTGCCTAAAATTGCCTCTGGCTGTTCTTTTCCTTCACTGATTCTTTCTAAATCTTTCTCCAGCTCTGAAGTCAATTTCTCATCAATGATCAATGGAGCATATTTCTCCAGGATAATGGTCGTTTCTTCACCAAACTGGGTAACTTTAATCTGTACCCCTTCAATGTACCCTCTTTTAAACAACCGGTCCAAAATGTCCGCCCGCGTAGCTTTTGTTCCCAGATTTCTTTTTTCTAATTCCCGGATGATTGAGCTCTGATTATAGCGGCTGGGAGGCTGCGTCTCTTTGTCAATCTGCTCCAGCTGTTTAATGGTTACATTATCTCCCTGCTTCATTTCCGGCAGAGCTAATTCTTCCAGCTTAAGGTAAGGCTGATAAAACCTGTGCCAATTTTCTTCAACCGTCCTGGTTCCCCTAGCCACAAAAATCTCCTGATTAACGTCAAGATAAGCTTCCATCGTTTCCCTAACTGCCGGCGGGGCAAAAGTAGACATAAACCGCTTGACAATCAGGTCATAGATTTTTTTTTCCTGAGGCTTTAAATTTTTTGGAACCTGCCCGGTAGGATAAATCGCCGGGTGCGCTGGGTCAGATTTCTCACCATTGTTAGGCTTAAGCTCTTTCTGCTTAAGCAGCTCGCTGCACAATGAGCTGTAATCCGGCTGCTGGCTTAAATGCTTAAGAATTTGTTGAAGGCCCAGTTTAGGGTCTAATTTTTGTGATGAGGTTCTCGGATAAGATGTTACGCCAGCCAGATACAGGCTTTGCGCTAGCTCCAAAGTCTGCTTAGGGGTAATTTTAAACTGAGCATAGGATTCAGACTGCAAAGTTGTCAAATCGAAAGGAAACGGTGGAGATTGGAACCTTCGAATAGTTTTAACGGCAGTAACTAAAGCCAGCTTGTGGCCCTTGATTCTAGACATGATCCGCTCAACTTCCTTTTTAGCCGTAATCTTCCCGCTACAATGCAAACCGTTAACAGTTTTATTTTTAAAATTGCCAGTTAAGGCAATTTCCCAGAATGGTTCAGGCTTAAAGGCTCTAATATCCCGCTCACGGTCAACCAGCAGCTTGAGAGCCGGCCCTTGCACTCTGCCAGCTGACATCACTTTAAATGACCCGGCTGCCTTTATTGAAGAAGTCAAGGCCCGTGATAGATTGATGCCATAAAACCAATCCAGCTTGTGCCTGGTTTCGCCGGCATTAGCCTGGCCCCAATCCAAATGCGAAAGTTTTTTTTCGTAAGCTTCCACCAAATCAGGCTTGGTCAAGGTAGAAAATTTCATTCTGT
>DATDXK010000121.1:0-8900 GCA_035289345.1 Candidatus Nanoarchaeia archaeon | reverse complement strand
CCATTTTAAGAGATTAAAATAGGTAGTTTAATAAACACAAAATGGACACAAAATGAACAGAACCAAAAATGAACCCCAAATGAACCATAAATCTTTTAAAGAACTACAGTTCTACGATGGCAACGAAAAATAAACTTTTTCGAGGTTACGAAAATGAAAAATTTTACGTAACATTTATAAATTAAGTGTGGGGCTGTAGTGTAGCTTGGTTCAAAGAAAATCTTAGAACGCTAATTGCTTTGAGAGCAATTCATCACTAGTGGTTTGGGTGAGCTTCGGCGATGACCGGAACAATAAAAAAACCACTGAACCCCGGTTCAAAAACCAATTATCTAAATATTGGCTAGAAAATCCGGGCAGCCCCATTTTATAATCTAAAATATGCCAACTAAAAGATTTGGAGCAAGGTACGGGCGCAAGACTAAAGCTAAATTTGCCAAGGTTGAGATAGAGCAGAAAAAGAGGCATAAGAGCCCCTTTTCCAACAAATTAGCTGTAAAACGGCTGGCTTCCGGCATCTGGTATTGCAAAAACACTAAGAAAAAATTTACTGGCAAGGCTTACACCCCTTAAAAAAATGTATTATATCTGTTTTGACTGCGGGAAAAAAGTAGAGGATGAATACGTTACTACTAAAGTCCGCTGCCCTTATTGCGGAGGGAAGATTTTATTCAAAGACCGGAAAATTCCCAACAAGATTAAAGCCAGGTAATTTCTTAACATGACTTCAGATAAAGTTAGCCAGCTTCAGCTTACTCAGCAAAATTTACATTCAGTTGCCGCTCAGAAACAGCAATTGGAGTCACAGCTAGCCGAACTTAGTTCTGCGCTTAAAGAAATTTACACAGCTAAGGAATCATTTAAAATAATTGGCCAGATTATGGTGTCTGCCGATAAAAATGTGCTTCAGAAGGAATTAGAACAGAAGAAAGAGATTGTAGCCATAAGATTAAAGAACTTCACTAAACAAGAAGAATTATTAACTAAAACCATTGAAGGGCTGCAACAAGAAGTCTTGAAAGGCTCTAATAAACATGAATAGCTCACCATATCAAGAAGCGATAGATCATTTATGTCTACTGGTGGAAGATTCTGATGTCAGTAAATCCTTTAAGGAGAAAGCCAAATCGGCTATTTCCATCCTGCAAGGCAGCCAGGAATTGGCTATCGATAAAGCCCTCTTAAAATTAGAAGAAATGAGTTTTCTGGACTTGTCTTCCTATCACCGAACACAAGTATGGGATGTCATCAGCTTGCTGGAGAGCTTAAAATGAGTTCTGAAAACACTAAAACATACATCTTAGAGTAGGTTTAATATTATGGCACTTCCTGACTTAACTAAACTGTCCGGCCAGTTTTATTTATACATCGGCCATCCACCTGGGCATGAGAGCGGGCTTACTCATTATGCTTTTATTGACAGCCAGGCTGTGGCTAGGCTGCACCTAGAACGATTCGGAGAGGATTACTGTTATGGGTTCGTACATGAGTTAAATCATGACCGAAGAGTCTCTTTTCCCTTTAATGCGTATGTTCCTATAAGAATCACCTCTCAACAACGGGATGGTGATTACTTGAACCTGGAAGGAAGAGTAGACAGCATACTGGAACTTGATGTAGATATAATCGTTCTGGATCAACAGCAAGTTACATTCAAATTAAAACATTTTTTTAGATGCTAAAAATGCGTGAAACCGCCTCACCTCGCCATAAATGACGAGGTTTCAAAAGAGGCGGTTTCTCAACTACGCATTTTTAGCATGCAAAAATTTCGCCCTAAAGGGCGGGGTTTTACACCCAACGAAATTTTTTGCATAATTATTTACTCCTTAACCCAAAACTTGCTTTTCAAAAACAAGGAATTTGGCACATATAACAAATCTCCGCTATCAGTCCTAATTTCAGTCTCCAAGAAGCCGATCTTTTCCACCTTGCCATAGATCTCTTTGACATTGACTTGATGCCCTTCAATCATCCTGTCCTTTCTTTGCAGCAAAATCCAAGCTACAAAGTTAGGCATCACATCTTTCAGGCCAACAATCACGGTTAATATCACCAGCATTAAAACTGCTCCCAAGATGAGGTATAATACAATGGAGGTTATGCCTAATTGATCTAAAAAGAAGACAATAGTTATCAAATAAACCAGGTAGGATAGTATTGAACTGACCCATTGCTCTAGGTTATAGGTTACGCCCACATGGCTCATTATTTTGTTTAATTCAATTTCTTTGAGAATTTTGTAGATTAGTTTTTTAACTAATACCCCTAAAGCTAGCCCAATCAACAAGATTCCGATTCCGGCAGCAATAGTATAAAAATATTTTTGTGCTAGTTCAATAATCTTAGCTGGCATAATACTGATCCAGAATAAATGGTATTTAAACATATCGGGAAAAAATGTGCTTTTGCTCAACAAGAAATGTGGGTTAAAATAACAAGAGTTAAAAACTAACGTCATAACGTCATAAATAACGCTCATGGTTGATTATAAGCAGAAAATCAAGGAACTGCAGGATGAATTAAAGAAAACTAAGTATAACAAGGCCACGCAGGGCCACGTGGGAATAGTTAAGGCTAAAATAGCTCAGCTGAAAGAGCGGCAGGAGCAGAGATCGGTAAAAAAAACCGGCAAATCTGAGCATGGTTATTCAGTCAGGAAATCAGGAGATGCTACGATTTTACTGCTGGGGTTCCCATCTACTGGGAAATCAACTTTGCTAAACGCTTTAGCTGGAACAAATTCAGAAGTGGCCGCTTATGCCTTTACTACCTTGACGGTAATCCCGGGAATGCTGGAATACAAGCAAGCCAGCATCCAAATATTGGATGTCCCGGGAATTGTTTCTGGAGCGGCTTCTGGCCGTGGCCGGGGGAAGGAAGTCTTAGCTGTCATTAAGAATGCCGATTTAGTACTGATGGTCGTGGAGGTAAATCATCCTGAACATTACCCGGCCATTTTAAGGGAAGTTTGGGAGTCAGGAATCAGGCTAAATAAAACCAGGCCGGAAGTTTTTATCAAGAAGAAAGGTTATGGCGGGATCCAGGTCGGCCGCACTGTAAAGTTTGACTTAGATGATGAAACAATCAAAAGTGTTCTCCGTGAATTTAAGATCGTCAGCGCGGATATCTTGATCAGAAGCCCCATTGACGTGGATGACTTAATTGACTGCATTGAAGGCAATAAAAAGTATTTGCCGGCGATAACTTGCATCAGCAAGGCTGATCTGGGGACTGTATCTCAAATCGATGAAGTTAAGAACCAGACTCATGCCGATATTGCCGTAGCCGCGGAAATAGACCTAAATATAGAATTGTTAAAAGAGCTTATCTTTCAAAAGCTGGATTTTATCAGGATTTACATGAAAGAGCCAAAAAAGGAAGCTGACCTGAAAGAGCCATTAATCATGAAAAGAAATGCCACTATTAAAACAGTGTGTGAGAAAACACATCAGGATTTTGTCTCCAGATTCAAGTTTGCTCGCATCTGGGGCCCATCTAGCAAATTTCCTGGGCAGCAATTTAGGAAGCTGAACCATGAGCTAAGGGACGGGGACATTTTGGAACTGCATTTGAATTGAAAACTTTCTTTGAATTAAAAATCTTCTTTCAATTAATTTCTCTTCTAAACTTTTATAAAAAACCTTCTAGATATGCCTTTGATGTGCGGAATTATCGGCGTCTTTAACCATGAACGGGCGGAACAACAAGTTAAAACGGCGTTAGCCCTGCTTAAAAAGAGGGGAAAAGACGGTTCAAATTATCTGAAAATAGGTTCTCATTCAGTTTTAGGCCACACTTTGCATGCGGTGGTAAACAACATTTCACAACCCATCCAGGCGGAAGGAGTTTTAACCGCTAATTGCGAGATCTATAATTGGCTGGAGCTAAATAGAACTTATAATTTTGCAGCTAAGAACGATGCCCAGCTATTGTTACATTTTTTAGATGCTTTCAGCGTGGAAAAGATAGCTGAATTGGATGGCGTGTTCGCTTTCGCTTATTTAAGAGACGATAAATTGATGCTGGCGCGGGATATTATCGGTGAAAAGCCCCTGTGGTTTGTTCATACAGATACTGGGTTTGCTTTCGCTTCGGAGAAGAAAGTATTAGAGCAATTGGGGTACGTTGCAGTCCAAGAATTAAATCCGCGGCAAATCTTAACTTATGACCTGAAACATAATCAGCTAAGGGTAAAGCTTCGTCCGTTCTTTAGCTATCAGCCAGAACATCGGCAGAGCTACGAACATATAAAGCAGCAAACAAAGATTCTTTTAAATCAAGCGATTAAAAAGAGAGTTCCAGCCCAGAAATGGGGCTTATTATTTTCTGGCGGGGTGGATTCAACCTATCTGGCCAAATTTCTTAAAGATGAGGGGCATGATTTCACGTGTTATACGGCTGTCTTGGATACCGATAGCCATGAACCAAAGGATTTGACTTATGCTCAGCTAGCCTCTGAAAAATTAGGATTAAAACTGAAAATTAAGAAAATTAAGTTGGAAGAGACACCTGGCTACCTGAAAAAGATAGTTCCATTGATAGAAGATTCCAATGTCGTTAAGGTAGGTGTAGCTTTGCCGTTTTATCTGGCTTGCGAGCTGGCTAAGCAGGATGGCTGCAAAGTAATTTTTTCCGGCTTGGGCAGCGAAGAGATTTTTGCCGGATATGAGCGGCATAAGAATTCAGCCAACATAAATCAGGAGTGCATCTCTGGTTTGTTAAAAATGTATGAGCGAGACTTATATCGCGATGATGTGATTACTATGGACCATTCAGTAGAGCTTCGTCTTCCTTTTCTGGATCACAAACTGGTTGATTTTGCCTTAAGGATCCCTCAAAAGCATAAAATCAAGGAAGATATTTCAAAATTTATTTTTCGCGAGATAGCTTTAAGCGCAAATATACCACCAGAATTTTCCTTAAGGAAAAAAACAGCAGCTCAATACGGCTCTAAGTTTGATTATGCGCTGCAAAAACTGGCCAAACAAAATAAATTTAATTCAAAATCAGCTTATTTAAGGCAATTTTATGTAAATCCTAATCTAAAATTAGGTGTATTATTTTCTTCAGGGAAAGATTCAACTTCTGCAGCTTATATCATGAAACTACAAAATTATGATTTGGCCTGCTTAATCACGCTCAAGTCAAGAAATAAAGATTCATACATGTTCCAGACCGCAGGAACGGAATTGGTGGGATTGCAGGCGCAGGCTATGGGTATTCCTCTAGTGATTCAAGAAACTTCTGGCGAGAAAGAAAAAGAATTAGCTGATCTAGAGCTGGCCTTGACCAAAGCCAAGAACTTATATCAAATAGAAGGGATTGTTTCCGGCGCCCTATTTTCGACCTACCAGAGAGACAGAATTGAGAAGATTTGTGACCAATTAGGCTTGAAAATATTTTCTCCATTGTGGCACAAGCCTCAAGAGCAGCAGATGCAGGAACTAATTGATAATCAGTTTGAGGTGGTTATTATCGCCATAGCCGTCGATGGATTAGATGTATCTTGGTTAGGGAGAAGGCTAGATAGCAATATGATTGAAGATTTAAAAAAAATAAATCTAAAACTGGGCCTTAATTTGGCTTTTGAAGGGGGGGAAGCTGAAACAGCTGTTTTAGACTGCCCGTTGTTCATGAAAAAAATTAGCATCATTAAATCAACTAAGCAAATGGATTCAGAATATTCCGGAAGATTATTAATTGAAGAGGCAATATTAATTGAAAAATGAAACGTGTCATGTGCTTTGGCACTTTTGATTTACTGCATCTTGGCCATTTAGATTATTTCCAGCAGGCTAAGGAACAGGGAGACTATTTGATGGTGGTGATAGCCAGAGATAAAACTAAAGAAGACCAGAAAAAGCAGACTGTTTTTAATGAAGATGAACGGCTGAAATTAATCCAAAGCCTGAAGATAGTAAATGAAGCCGTTCTAGGCTATCCTGGCAATCATTTTAAGATCATAGAAGATAAAAAACCAGATGTTATTTGTTTGGGGTATGACCACCAGGTAGCAGAGAGAGATCTTGCCGAGAATCTTCTTAAATTGCGATTATTTCCTAAAATTGTTAGAGCTAAAGCCTACCAACCTGAAAACCAGAAAAGCTCTAAAATAAAAAGACTCATTTTGGATAATTCTAACTGGAAAAATGAGAAAATACGCAACATTTAAATAATTTTTACATTATATCTAACCACTTAAAAAGTTGAATGGTCTAGCTATTGTCAAAATGCTTATTTCATCAAAAGAAAAGTGTGTGCCCTGCGAAGGCGGAGTGAAGCCGCTTAAAGGCCCAGAGCTGTCTAGGCACCTGGATGGCTTAAAGATGTGGAAGCTAATCAGCGACAAAAAGATTGAAAGAGAATTTGAATTTAAAACATTTAAAGAGGCGCTTCGTTTTGTTAACAAAATTGGAGCTGTTGCCGAGGAACAGGGGCATCATCCAGATATTTATCTTTATGGCTGGAAATACGTTGAGCTAACTTTATATACTCATGCCATCAGTGGCTTATCCAGGAATTATTTTATAATTGCATCAATCATTGATGAGGTTATTAAAGTTAAATGAAAATTGAAATAAAATCAGTTTTTGCAACAATAATAATACTTACGCTGCTGGTGACAGCTGGCTGTTCTTCGGGCTATTCTACTGAAGTTAAGAAGGAATTTGCCAAATGCTTGTCTGGCAAGGGAGCAACTATGTTTGGCGCCTACTGGTGCTCTCACTGCCAGCAGCAAAAAAAATTATTTGGCAGCGCTTGGGATCAAGTTGATTATATTGAATGCTCACTTCCCGGCGGACAGGCCCAAACTGAAGTATGCATCCAAGCTAAGATCCAATCTTATCCTACCTGGGAATTTGCTCCTAATGACCGGCTAACGGGAAAATTATCATTAGAGCAGCTTAGCGCCAAAAGTGGTTGTCCTTTGTCTTAAATGAAAAAAGCAGAAATACCCCCTATTAGTTAATCTCCGCTATTATAGTATATCACAAAAGTATTGGAACATTACACCATGCGGTTTACTATACTAGCAAATCTCGACAAGTTTCATAATTAACGAGATTTGCTATTAGTTATAACTTTCTTAGCCAGAGAATAAACAGGAGATAACGAAAACTCGCCGCTCGGAGCTATCCGCACCCTAAAGGGTGCGGTATTACGCTCCTCGCCGTTATAGGCGAGTTTTCGGGATTGAAAATTGTCGAACTAAAGTCCGAGGTATTAAACCCCGACAATTTTCAATAATATTGACAGTCAAGCCAACTTTTTTTCAAAAAAGATTTACCGTAACTTAACTATAATGGTTTAAACCAATAATAACTTAAAAAAATAAAGAAATAAATCAGTTTAACTTAATTCTGCATCAATAACTTGCTGGAATACTACAAATGGCTGGGCGCCACTTACTAACTGGCCGTTAATTAAGAACCCGGGCGTGCCTTGAATTCCGCCCTTACCACCATCAGCCATATCTTTCTGTACTTCTCCAGCCTTTTCACCAGAGTCCAGGCAGCCGTCAAATTCAGCCGATTTCAGGCTCAGTTCTTGAGCATATTGCTTGAATGAGGCAACTCCACCCTGCACTCCTTTTTCAAACAATAAGTCATGCATTTCCCAGAACTTCCCTTGATCACCGGCACATTCAGCCGCTTCTGCAGCTTTTTGCGCTTGAGGATGGAAGCTTAACGGAAAATCCTTATACACCAGCTTGACTTTTCCTGTCTTGATATATTTTTCATCGATCTGCCCCAATGTTTCAGTATAAAACCTTCCACAGAACGGGCATTCAAAATCACTCCATTCGATGATGGTCACTGGAGCATTACTATCCCCTTTAAAGTGGTCATCTTTGTCAATCAGCTCCTGAAAGTTAACTTTACTTGGTGGTGGCGTAGGCTGGCCATTGCCGTTATTTATAGTGTCAATTACTGTCCCTCCCGTTGGATTGCCACCCCTAAAGGCAAAAAAAGCCAGTAAAACAATCAGCACAACAGTAGCAACTTTCCAGAACCCGTCAGATTTTTTCTGGCCAGAATCTTTTGGCGAAGATCTTGATTCAGAACTTGAACCAAATGAATGAGTAGCTCTTACCGGCTCTTCTATTCTTTCAACTTTTTGTTCTTCCATAATTCCCCCCCTGTTTTTAAGTGTTTAAATATTCTTCTGAATTAAAATAATAGGTGGTATATAATTGTTATGATTATTATAAGCTGCCTGTTCTTAATCATTATCTACTCTGGGCGCTAGGATAAAGGCCAATAAAAATTTATCGGTAACTTTGTACTCTAATTTTAAAGGGTAGTCGGTATTAAAAAACAAGCTGGCTCTTTCGCTCAATTTTCCGCCGGCGATCATTTTCTTTAGATATTCTAACGAATATTTGCCTTTGAATTTTTCTTCTGATTCAACTTTAATATTAGTGACGTCATCAGCTCTAATTTCAATAAAGGCTTTAGACAGGTCTCCTTCAGCTTTAACACACAGCTTGCCTTTCTCTCCCAAAAAGGTCACAGATTCGGCTACTACGCTAACATCTTCGATGGATTCAGTGATTACAGAGGAATCAGTTTGAATCATAATCGGGAAATTTAGATCCGGCACTTTTTGCTCTTTGTCATTAATCTCTAGAGTAGGTATAGAAAATGAGCGTAGGGTATTGCTTTTCATTTCTATCTTTAACTTGTTTTCTTCTGTTGTTTCTAGCCTTAAAATATCGTCAGCTTTAACCCTGCGCAGGATTTGCTTAAGATTATTAAGGTTTATAGCTATCTCTTCATTATCCGTAGTGCTGTATTCGGTAAAAGAGCTGCTTAGCAATTTAAATATGACCATGGCTACGTTAGCCGGATCCATGGCCACTAATTCCAAGCCATCCTTGGTAACCTTAAATTTAG
>DATDXK010000120.1:0-5649 GCA_035289345.1 Candidatus Nanoarchaeia archaeon | reverse complement strand
AAAAAATTTCGCTGGGTGTAAAACCCCGCCCTTTAGGGCGAAATTTTTGCATGCTAAAAATGCGTAGTTGAGAAACCGCCTCTTTTGAAACCTCGTCATTTATGGCGAGGTGAGGCGGTTTCACGCATTTTTATCATTTTTATTCCTTTTTATTACTGGCTGTGTTTATTAACGATCAGCGTACAGTAAGGTTTCAGGCGTTTTTTCTGCTTAGCTCAGCTAATAGATAATTTTATATAATTAATATTTCTCTGGCCTGGCATGACTATCGTCATCAACAAGAAGATGATCAATTGCCAGAGTTGCCACAGCAGCTTTTTTTCTATTCCTTTTGAAGGGTTGAAAGGAGTTTTCTGCCCTTATTGCCGGGGACTGGTTAAATTATAAGTCATCTTTGGTAATAATTATTGAACTCCAGTTTAAACCGAATTAAATACAGAAAAATCAGGCTTTTTTTAAGATTTAAGCAGGCTTTTTCCATCCATCTTTGGTGGTATTTCCACACCTAAGATTTCTAGAATGGTTGGAGCTACATCTAAGCCACTGGCTGAAAGCTTTTCCCCTTTTCGGTTGGAAAACAGTACGCCGGGGATGAAAGAAGGATCTACCTGATGATTTCCGCTTAACCCTCGGCTGTTATCCTCGATAATGGTCAACCCCAACCCGCCGACGGCGGTCTGCCAGGACATTTGATACCCGGGCTTGAGACTAAGAATCAAATCTGGAGCATCATTCAGATATCTGCCAGAATACAACTCTTCCCGACGAGATATTTTGTGGATGATTCTTTCACCAGTTTTTGTATCCACCACCGACTCTAACTTGGTCATCAGCTCCTTAATCAACCGTTCCTTATCTTTAACCACTCCTTTGCCTTCTCGCTGATCTAAATTAAGGTAGAGGCTGCTGAAGCCCAGCGCATAGGCTCTGGTGGTATCCCAATCCACTGACCTAAAGAAAGGGCTTCCTGCTGCCTGCGGCAGTTCGGTGGTTAACTGCATGAATCCATTTTCAGCCAGCCAGGTATTAAGATGAAATGTTCGTTCAAAGGAAGTTATGCCGTGGTTGGAGGCTACAATTATTGCAGTTGAGCCTATTTTTTCCAGGATCTGCCCGAGGAGAAAATCTTTTCTTTCATAATATTCTACCACTACTTTGTTTACAGTTATCTTATCATTTTCTTTGCCGATTATCTGGTCATTCCAAAAAGTCCGCTGAAGCAGGTTAAGTGAATCAAACCGGAAGGCCAGGATGCCTTGATCCCATTTTTGAAATTCATGAAACTCCTGCCAGAATGCCCTTTCCTGCGCTTTCTCGGTTTCAGAGGTTTGCTGGAGGATTAATTCTGCAGACTCTTGCTGGCTGCTGTCTGGTTCAATTTCCCAGGACAGTGATGATAGCGGCCAATGCGCTGCGGAAGCAGAAAATCCAGCTTTGGAAAGAATTTCCCACACTAGTTTTTCTTTAATATTTTTATTATCGATTTCTGCTGCCGCTTTAATTTTGGCCGAAACTAATTCAGGAGTATAAGTCTGGGCCTTTCTGGCCACGGCATCAAAAAAGCCGTGTTTGCCGGCATTCAAGCCCGTGGCTAAGGAAATCCAGGAAACATTATTCTCTGCCGGAGTGCAGGAATCAAGCTTGATGAATGAGCCCAGTTCAGCTAGTTTTTTGAATGATGGCAGCTTTCCAGCAGCCATCAATCCTCTGGTAATCCTATAGTCCATTCCGCTGATGCCCAACAGTAGAACTTTGTTATCTTTTGCTCTAGAAGCCATAGCTAGACCTTGCTTAGCCAGCGGCTTAAATATGTTTAAAAGAATATCTATGGTATAAAACATAGAGCAACTGTTGCAATGCGCTTGCGTGTTAAGCTGGCCTGAGCCAGAAAAAATAAAATGATTTCTAGCTGCAGAAATTCATGGTTTATTCCGCTAATTTTTCTATCTTTTCTTGATAACTTTTTTTAATGCTTTCCTCAGCATATTCCTGGCTCGGAACAAGTCCCTTTTCTTCACCAGCCTTGATCGAATAATCGCTTTCGACAAGTGCCGATCCACTGTCTTCAGCACATCTTTGGCTGCCTTTTCTGAGGAAGCCACCAATTCCTGAGCCAGGCGCAGGCTTTCCTTATCTTTCAGGTGCAAATCCTGCTTTATCTGCCCGGCAACTTTTTTGGCCTGGCTAAGGCTTAACAGTCCCAACCCGTACCCTATTTTAACCATATTCTGCAGTTTTTGTTTCATAGTTCATCCCTCCAATGGATATTGTATTTGGAAATAGCCAGATAAATGATCAGGAAGAATACCATGATGAGAAGAAAGAAACTTATGGGAATGCCCAAGATTTTATTTCGACCTTCCAGGTAGAAAAAAACCAGTGCCGCGATAAATAATAAGGCGGCTATGCTGCCGAAGCGATGCCTGGCCAACGATTTGCTGATTCTTTTCTCAACATCTTTAAGATGCTCTTCTTCGCAATGCTCGGCTGCTGGTTTAGTTTCCATGTTCCGGACAATTTTAGCGAGATGGCCAGGTAATTCTGCCAGCAGGTCCTTCTGGGTTCTAAGCATACTCTTGAGCTTGTTAACCAGTAATCCCGGGCTGTACTCTTCAGTTAAATATTTTTGTTCAAACAGTTTCAGGCCTTGGCTTAACTTGAACTGCGGATACAGCTGCAGCGCTAATCCTTCGGCCTGGTATATCGCTTTGGCCATCAGCACATGATTAGCATCAAAGATGACTCCGTGCTGTGCGCCCAGGCTTATAACTTTATAGAATGATTTGCCGATGCTGACTTCTTTTAAAGTATAAGAATAAGAAGTGCGCAGTATCGGCAAGGCCGCTTCCTTAAACTCTGGAACCTTTTCTGGATCAACTTTCCGCGCTAAGGATAAAATAACTTCAAAACATTTTTCTTGGTCTTGTTCCGAAAGCAGCTTGATGAACTTAATAATCTTTTTTCTGTCGTTTACATCCAGCTCGCCGACGATGCCGAAATCCAGGTAAGCTAACTTTTGGTCTTTAGTGATGAAGATGTTGGCTGGGTGAGGATCGGCATGAAAAATCCCCTTAAGCAAAGCCTGCTCCAGGATTGAGAAGAAATAGGTCTCGATCATCTTCCGGCTGTATTTTTTCTTAGTTATCACCGTGCTTAATTTATCTCCATCAATGAATTCCATGGTCAGGACCCGCTTGGAAGTCAGTTTGGGATAAATGGCGGGGATTTTAACTCTCGTGTTCTCTTTCATCGCTTTCTTCAGCCGGATGGCATTGTCTGCTTCAATCAAAAAATCAATTTCCTTCCGCGTCCACAGCGAAAATTCCTTGACAATATTTACCGGGTTATAATTTCTGGCCTCCGGAAATTTCTGTTCTATCGTATGGGCCAGCAGGAACAAAATGTCTAAATCGGTGTCAATAATTTCCTTGATCCCGGGCCTCTGCACTTTTACTGCCACGATCTGGCCTGATATTAAACGAGCTTTATGTACCTGGGCAATGGAAGCGGAAGCGAGCGGTTCCCGGTCAAATTGGGCAAACATTTTCTTAAGCGGCAGTTTAAAATCTTCTTCAATGATGGCCTTTACCTCCGGGTAAGAAAATTCTTTTACTTGATCCTGCAGCTGCTCAAACTCCTTGGCAAATTCCTGCGGCACCAAGTCAGGGCGGAGCGACAGCAGCTGCCCCAGCTTGACAAAAGCAGGGCCGAGCTGCTCAAATGATCGGCGCAGCCGGATAGCCATTTTTTCCCGATTATTAAGGTATCTGGCATTAGCAATCTTATCTTTAAATGGAAGATGCGACCCCAACTTTGATTTGCCGATATAATACCCGAACCCTTCCTTAAGAAAAATAATTAAGATGTCTCTCAGCCGCTTAAGATCTTTAATATCCTGTTTTATGCTTAACATTCCGGACCTCTTTTATAATAATTGTGAATTCTTTTCGAACATTGAAAAACTATTCTATTCGCAATTACAACCAGCAAATGCGCGGATTAATATTCGAATAGTTAACACTAAACCATTTGCTATAAGATATATTAGGCCGGATTAGTTTATAATAGTTTTGCTGGCTCTGATTTGTCGTTTTAATTTATAGCTAGTGTGATATATTATCGAAAACTAACCAGGGCCACTAGCTATATCTGAAAATGGCTAAAAAAGTTTGATCATTCAGCATTTTTAGCATATAACAAGGGTAATTATTTAAATGATTAAAATATACTTAAAATATGCAGCTTAATCGCCTGGTTATGTCGCTGTTGGCTTCCTGGTCAGTTAGCTGCAGTTCTCAAGTTAATGTGCCATCTATGAACAGGTCTTCGCCAAAGATCGATTATCAGCTGGAAAGAGCAGCAAAATATTTAGGGGCAAGAATTCTTAATTTTGCCGACAAAGTGGAGAAAGAGGGGCAGTGCTATTCTGCCTTGAATTCAAAAGTATGTAGTTCTTCCACGTCCGGCAAGGAATATTTTGTCAACGTGGAATATCGGGATCTTGATGGCGACGGCAGTTACGATCGGTTGGAAGTCCATTTCTTTATTCCTCCAAATCGATTGCCGGTAAAGACAAATTTAATTCTGCAGGATAAAAAAATCTTTGTAGCTGCACCAGGAGAACTGGCTGATGTCGTGCAAATTCGGCCAAAATTATATCTTTACCGAAAATTTATCGGAGATATCATTCTTTATAATGATGATGGAGCTGGCGGATTTAAAGAGATAGATAATAAACCTAGCTATCCTTGTTTTGATGCTTTGGGTCGGCAGTTGCCGTTTCAGGATGATGAGTGTGTCCCTCCTGAATATTGAATTCTCCCTGGCCATTGCAGAATTATCGCTGTTTCAGGAAAAATAAAATCTCCTTCTTAAATTGGATCAAATCATTTTTTTCTGCAGTGGCATGAAAGGCTTACTTTAATATCAGTTTTTTGCCTTTTTTTTTGGAGCTAATCTTAATTTATCACGGTTCATCCCATACAGCTGCCTGACAAATTTCTCCGGCACCAAGACATATTTTTTTAGCTCTTTCAGCATCTCTTCCACGTCTAACAGCACCCAGGTGTCGCCGTGCCGGTGCTGCCAAAAGACTTCGTCAATCAGGTACTGCCAGTCGAAATGCTTATCTTGCTTGATGATGGTTTTAATATCATCAAAATCGTTTTGCCGGTCAGTTACCGATTTTAAAATTACCAACTGTTCTTTCCTTAGTACTTTTACCTTCAATTTATTTTTTTCATTAAATTCATGCTCGGCATAAACGTCTTCTTGCATTCTGGGGCTGAGCAAAGTCCTGAAAATCTTTTTTACAAACAAGTCAAATCTGCCATTATCATCCTGGCGCTTGAACATTAGCGGCCGGTGCTTTTCACGCAGTTTTTCCTCAATGTAGATTTTAAACGGGCTGCTTTCTTCATAGCCCAGAAGCTTTATCACTCGAATGAATTCCCGGCGGTTTTCTTCGTCTTCAAATAATAAGTCTACATCTTTAGTTTCGCCCTTATAGCCGTAAAACATCATGGCATTGCCGCCGAAAGCATAGCAGGTGACATCCTGGTTAAGGCTGCTGCCAATTAAACGAAACAGTTCCAGTTGTCCTTGTTGTGAAATCATCTTACCACATCCCGGTTATTTTTGTCAAGTCGC
>DATDXK010000119.1:0-2583 GCA_035289345.1 Candidatus Nanoarchaeia archaeon | reverse complement strand
GCGAAATTTTTGCATGCTAAAAATGCGTAGTTGAGAAACCGCCTCTTTTGAAACCTCGTCATTTATGGCGAGGTGAGGCGGTTTCACGCATTTTTATCATTTTCTAAACACCCAGAAACCACACCCCTTAAATGATATTGTTCAATGCCCGTCTATTTCCAATTCAATCAGCTTGTTTAATTCTACTGCATATTCTAGCGGCAGAGCTTTTATTAACGGGCCGACAAACCCGGAAACGATCATTTTTATGGCTTGGTTTTCAGTTAAGCCACGACTCATTAGATAAAATATTTCTTCCTCGCCAATCTTGCCAACGGTAGCTTCATGAGCCGCTTCTACATCCGAATTCTTGATTTCCAGAACTGGAATGGCATCAGATCGTGATTGCTGGTCTAGAATTAAGCCATTGCATTTCATGTAGGTCTTGCAGTTGGCAGCTTCCCTAGTTACGTGAATCATTCCACGGAAAGTGGATATCCCTCCATCCTTAGAGATGCTTTTGGAATCAATCACTGAAGAGGTATTGGAAGCCGCATGGATCACTTTGCTGCCGGTATCATGATGCTGCCCCTTACCAGCAAAGGCAATACCGATGCTTTCGCTGGAGGCTCTCTCACCAACCAACACTGAGCAGGGGTAAAGCATAGTTACCGCGCTGCCAATATTGCCATTCAGCCAGCGCATGGAAGCATTTTCCTGGATGATAGCCCGCTTAGTATTAAGGTTGTATACGTTTTTGCTCCAATTTTCAATGGAAGAGTAAGTCATTCTAGCATTCTTCATCACAAACACCTCCACGCATCCAGCATGCAGCGACTTGTCGCTGTATCTAGGTGAACTGCACCCCTCGATGTAGTGGAGCTCAGCACCTTCATCAACAATAATCAGCGTATGCTCAAACTGGCCTCCTTTCTGGGCATTCATCCTGAAATAAGCTTGCAGCGGCAGGTCTACTTTAACATTTTTTGGCACATAAATAAAAGTTCCACCACTCCATACCGCGCCATGCAGCATCACAAATTTGTGGTCATTGATTGGCACACAGGAAGTCATGAAATATTTCTGCACCAGCTCCGGATACTTTTGCACGGCCACATCCATGTTTTCAAAAATAACTCCTTTATCCTTCAAGGTTTTTTCCAGGTGATGGTAAACCACACTGGAATCATATTGCGCACCGACACCGGCTAGAACAGTCTTCTCTGCTTCAGGAATACCTAGCTTATCAAAAGTCCTTTTAATCTCTTCCGGGACATCGTCCCAGGATTGGGACTCTTTAGCATTCGGATCTACAAAATAAATGATTTTGCTTAAATCTAATCCCTTCAATGACGGACCCCAACTCGGTAGCGGCTTTTTTTCAAACAGCTCCAATGATTTCAACCGCTTATCTAACACCCATTTGGGCTCGTTTTTAGTTTTAGAAATCAGTCTAACCACTTCTTCATTGATGCCTGGATTAGCGGTCAGCCTGGACTGATGAATATCAGGTTTATCATACTGGTCACGGTTAACGACGAGGTTGTCATGGTTAACAACGATGTTATCCCGGCTAACGATGTCGTCATGGTTAATAACAAGGTTACCCCGCTTAATAGTCACAGCTTCAGCCATTTTATGAGCACACCCTTAATTCACAGCTGTCGCAAGGCAGCCCTTCCTGCAAGAGTTTTTTATGCAGATTACAGAAAATCTCTGAATGCTTGATTAAGCTATTTAATTTCATGATTTCTGAAAAAAATTGGCTTTGGTCTAAATTTATCAGTTCTACTGCTGAGCTGATTTCCTTATCAAAGGCTGTCCCTAAAAAATCACCTTGGGCGCGTTTCTCCGTTTTATACTGGGAGATAGCTGCTGCGGTCACTCCCATCAAGCTGGCCACTTCCTGTTGCGACAGGCCTTTAGCGATCAAGCCCAAAGCCAGGCGTTTTCTTATGGCCGGAAGAACGTACCACACTTCTAGTTCCTGGGGAAAAAATAATTTGCTCATCTCAACTAGTTAACTATAGTTAATTTATAAATATTATGGAAGAATGGGTGTTTTTCTGGCACTTGCAGATGAATTGTATTAACTAGGCCAGTTTCCTAAAATTTTTAAAGTTACATCAATCCGGTCTAAATAAGATGATAACAGACAATACAACTATTGATAATACAGTAATAGATCATAAGCCAAAATATTCTCCTACTGAAGCCCTGATGGTTAAGATGTTAAGGCAGGCTTGGTCAGACCTGAGGCAAAATCCATCTACAGAAGCGTTTAGAACTGCTAAGGAGTGGGTTCATTCAGAGGAACAAGAATATGTTCTTTCTTTCAAGTATATCTGTGAGCATCTGGGGCTTAACATCTCACAAATAACCCGGCAGATGTATAATCTGGATAAAAGAAGATCTAGCAAATAAGTTCAACTAGCAGCTTTAAGCTTATTAATGCTGTGTTGCATAAGGCTCTGTAGAAAGTGCAGTGGCCATCAATTTGCGAAGCATCTTCTGGTGCAAAATTACACCGGCTAGGGGGATGTCCCTTACGGGGATGGTCGGTTATCAGCCTTAAGAAGCTAATGCTGAGCCCGATGGCCACCG
>DATDXK010000118.1:0-3325 GCA_035289345.1 Candidatus Nanoarchaeia archaeon | reverse complement strand
CGGTGGCCATCGGGCTCAGCATTAGCTTCTTAAGGCTGATAACCGACCATCCCCGTAAGGGACATCCCCCTAGCCGGTGTAATTTTGCACCAGAAGATGCTTCGCAAATTGATGGCCACTGCACTTTCTACAGAGCCTTATTCTCCTAAATATTTATAAAGTGCCTAAACAAAGAGTTAAATGGTAGTGGCAGCAGGAAGCTGAAGGTAAATCGAAAGGTTTGCTTAGGAAAGTCCGCCCACCATAAAAAGGTTGCTCTTAGTAATTGAGAGAAGGAGAAATCCTTGTTCCTGGCTCAGAAACGACACGTCCTGAGGGTAAAGGAATGAAAATGGCGAAGCTTGCTGTGAAGCAAGTGAGTTAATCCATAGACGTCCCCTTAGGGAACGATGAAACGGCGAATACCAACTGGTGCAAGTCAAGGTTGACGCTTAGTTGAATGCTTCCACAGGCGGTCTGATTACCGCGCCTGACAAAAGGCGGCTTACGCTGCTCTACCACTTTTATTATGCTGCCGGCAGATGGCCATATAACTGGTAAAATCATCAATTCATGAATGAAAGCACCCTCCCTACTGAACAGGAAATCATGCAATGGATTGTCCATACTGCTACTCATTCTTATCATATAGAATATTTCTTACAGAAGCTGCAAATTGGCGCAGAAGATCCTGACCGGCCTCACGATCTGGTTCATCAGGGAAACAAATTAGAATGGCCGGCGGTAAAGGGATTGGCACTACAATTTAGAAAAAACGGCAGCAGTGATTTTCAGCAGCAGATCGTGGAATCACTAAAATATCACCGTCAGCAGTTTCATCACCAGATGTGGAACCAGTATTGCCCTTCTGCCACTGAAGATGCCCTGAAATTAGGCGCAGTGGATGCTATCTGCTCTTTGCTGGAGCCGCGAGAGTACCAAGGCGGCTGCCATTCCTGGAAAGAGATCTCCAAGATAATCGGCGATAATCCCCCCAGCAAAGTAGGTTGGCTGCGATGGATGTATTCAGAAATGAAACAGATCGGAGGGCCAGCCATTAAAGGAATAACCAAGCTTTCAGAAATACCTAAACAAGGGATTACTGCAGAAACTCATGATGCAATCTTAGGCAGAGCTCATGGTGCCCTTAATGAATTAGAACTAAGGCAAGGATACCGCTTCTCCACTGGGGTTTAACAATCCCGAGGGTGACTGTTATATCCAAAGTTTACTTTTTTTTCTACTAAGCCTCATATCTTCCAAAAATTATATAAAATAACTCAGTTATCTGATTGATATGGCTGATGACAAGATAAGATTACCTTCCGGGCAAGGCGGGTTGACTAGATATTTTGATGAATATAAGTCTAGCGTGGAACTGTCGCCTGCAGCTGTACTGGTGCTATCCATCTTAATCATGGTCATAATTATCCTGCTTAACGTCTTTGGAGGACGGCTGCTGTCATGATCCCGGGAATAAATCCGCGGAAAATGCAGCAAATGATGCGCCAGATGGGTATCCAGCAGACTGAGATCCCTGCTACTGAAGTAATTATCCGGATGGAAGGGAAAGAAATAATAATTACTAATCCTTCAGTTGCTAAAGTTAACATGATGGGCCAGGAAACATTCCAGGTCTCGGGAGAAGCCAGGGAACGGGAGTTATCAGCTGTCCCGGAAATTTCCGAGGAAGACGTGAAAATGGTCGTTCAGCAAACCGGTGCCAGTGCTGAATCAGCTAAAAACGGGCTGCGTGAGCACCAGGGAGATATTGCCGAAACCATTATCGCTTTAAAGAAATGATAAAAATGCGTGAAACCGCCTCACCTCGCCATAAATGACGAGGTTTCAAAAGAGGCGGTTTCTCAACTACGCATTTTTAGCATGCAAAAATTTCGCCCTAAAGGGCGGGATTTTACACCCAGCGAAATTTTTTGCATAAAAAGATGAATCACAGCAAGCAAAGGATAAAGGATATCGCTAACAAATGAAAGACTTAAGTCAGGCCTGGCAAAAATATGAAGTAGCACATTATCTTCTTAAAACAACCTATCCGGCAGTCAAAGACCCTAAATTGCTGATTACGATACTGAGCAATATTCAAACTTCGCTAAATGAAGCCATGGGTTCACTGACCAGCCAGCAACTTACCTTTCGCGAAAAGTTAGCTTATTTACAGAAAAGAGGGTTTAACATCAATTTCATCCAAGAGCTTCAGGAGATCATTGAAGCACAACAAAAGAGCCCCCTGGAGTTTGTAAAACAGGATAAATACATCATCTGTAACGATAATTATAATTTACGGTACCTTACTGTAGATAAAATCAAGGAATTCTTAACACTTAATGAAGCCTTTTTGAAAGAAGCTGAGAGCATTTTAACAGAAAACAATAAATAGAAAGACTCTTTATCTTCCTGTTTACCCCTATGCCCTATTCCAATGAATACTTGTTAGAAGCGCGGGAAGAGCTTAAGCGCCTCGAGCATATCATTTATGTCAGCTTAAAGTATACCAGAACTGTTGACGTGATTAGGAATGCCCTCGATCGCATGGTAGACATGTTTGACTTACTGATTGAAGCTCTGCTAGAAAAGGCTAAAGAAGAAAAAAGATTAGAGGTGCTGCCAAAAAGCCCGGCGTTTAGGGCCACTAAAGTGCGGGAGTTATACCCAGACGACCAAAGATTGTTGAAGTTCATCGATTTTTATGCCTTTCTCAAAAATATCCTCAAACTGCCTTCTAAAAAGAGGGAAGAATACCGCCGGCATGTAACTTTGCTGGTAGAATTAGAAAATTCTACTGCGGAAATTAACATTGATAATCTAGTCAATTGTGAGCGCTATGTGCATGATTGCTTAAAGCATGTAAGTGAGCTTATCGAGGGAAAAATTATCGAGGATTGATTATTCTTCCTCATTAAGCTATTAACTACCCATTCTCTTACAGCAAAACTATTAAATATCCTGACGGTTTAATTAGCATCATGACCAAATTTGTGGCAGTTATCTCGGGAAAAGGAGGAGCAGGAAAAACCACCACCACTTTAAATGTTGGGCAGGCGCTGGCTAACCAAGGGCATAAAGTTCTGCTGCTGGATGCCAACCTGGTTACTCCTAATTTAGCCATTCAGCTGGGGTTCATGAATCCGGAAGGCACCATTAATAAATTTTTAAGAAAAGAAAAAAGCCTGAAAGAAATTACTTATCTCCATGAAAGCGGCCTGTCGCTGATTCCGGCCTCACCATCATTCAGCGAATTTCAAAAAACCAATTCCCAAGAACTGGCCAAAATATTCAAGCACCTCAACAAGACGGCTGATTTTATAATGATTGATTCCCCTAGCGG
>DATDXK010000117.1:0-14835 GCA_035289345.1 Candidatus Nanoarchaeia archaeon | reverse complement strand
TGTTGTAACGCAGGCTGTAAGAGAAGCAGGAGATTTTGCATTAGGTAGAATGGGAAACTTTGGAGAAGTGAGAAAAAAATCTCCAAAAGATTTTCTGACAGAAGTTGATGAAGAAGCAGAAAGAATAATCATTGCTCGTATAAGAGAAAGATTTTCTGATGCTGGATTTTATGGAGAAGAAACTGGAAGGCGAGGAAGCGGAAGGTATTTGTTTGTAATTGATCCGATTGATGCAACTACGAATTACATAAAGGGAATTCCTCTTTTTGACATTTCTGTAGCAGTTTACGATGGAGATCAAAATGTTCTGGATGTTATTGCTTGTCCAAGACTTAACGAATTATATGTTGCAGAAAGAGGTGCGGGAGCATATTTGAACGGAAACAGAATTCATGTTTCTGATGTCGGAGATTTAGGACAAGCTGTCATTGGATACAACAGAAGCAATCATCCTCCAGAAATTATTGAACCGTCAAAAAGAGTTTTGGCAAGAATTCTTGATAGAGCTGCAACATTCAGAGTCTTTGGAACAGGCGGTCTTGATTATTGTTATATGGCAAAAGGAAGTTTTGACGCTTGTATAACGCCTCTTGCTGAACCATTTCATAGTGCTGGTTATGTAATCATGGAAGAAGCAGGAGCAAAAGTAACAGATTATCAAGGAAAACCACATAGTGTGGAATCAAAAATTATAGTTTCTGCTAATCCAGTATTGCATCCTCAAGTTCTTGAATTAGTAAGTCTAGGAAGAAATTGATTTGCTCCGCCCTATTCAATTTTAGCACCGTTATTTTATTTCACTTAACAAGGAGTTGTTAGGGAATAATAGTTCCTAGGATTTTTTTTAACTTACACAAATTACACTACATCAAACTGGTTAAACAATTCTTCCATTCCTTTCTTATGGCCAGCGCCTATTATGGCTAAGATTTTGGCTTCTGGCTGCTCCCGGGCTAGTTTAACCAATTTTTTAACCATGTAGCGGTTTCGGTCTTCAACCAATGATTTATAGACGGAAGGGTAGCGGGCCTTTAAGGAAGACATCATTTTATCTATCAACTCTGCTGGCGGCACTTTTTGCAAATCAAACTGCTCTAGGCCTAACTGCCGCAGTTGCTTTTTTGGCAGTAATAATCCCCTAAACAGATCTGCCACAAACCGCCCTTTTTCTTTCCAGGTTAAATTTCTGGAGAAATTCTTTAAGGTAGTTTTTATCGGTTGGTCAATCAAGACAACCTTAAGATGGTTTTTCTGAGCCAGTTCTAAAGCTGTTTTCATGTCTGAGCCAGGAGCTAGGCCAACCATTTTTCCTAATTTTTGCTGAATTAATTGGCCGATCTTGGCAAAAACATAGCCCTTAACCCCTATTCTAAGAATCTCTCGGATTGAAACCTTATTTTTCTGGTTCTGCATCAAGGCTAAAGCTCGGCCCTGGTCTAATTCTATAGCGATAATTTCCGGCTGAGAATTATAAATTGCTTCGCTAATTTCTTTAACGCTCTGCTTGGCGATATGTGAGCTTCCGATAATGGCGATAGACATCTTGAAATTAAGCGTTTTAAGCACACGCAAATATACTCCTTTATAGCGAAAACTATTTAAACTTACGTATAGTAAAGCTGCTGAGGTGGGTTACTATGCTTAAAATGAAAAAAGTGTCTGAAACATACGATTTAAAGGCGTTTACTGATGCGGGTGATTATTTTGGTGATGTTGAAGACAGCATCGTTTCAGGAAATAAAGTTTTCGGCTGGAAGATAAAGGCTACCAAAAATTCTTTTCTTAGCCGGGTGTTGGGGAGTGCGCGGGGCGTGATTGTGCCGCACCAATTAACTAAAGCAGTAGGCGATATCCTGATAATCTCTAAGAGTGCAGTTCCTAGCAGCAGCAGTGCTGATGCCGATGAAACTGTGGAAAATCACGGATGAACTTTCATGAACTATCATAAATATGCCCGAGATTTGATTAATTATCAATATCTGCAGGGTGAAACTGAAGAGCTGGATGATTTGATTATAGCTGCTTAGTTGGGAAAATAAGTTTTTTGCGTGTGGGATCTGGTGTAATTTTTGATTATTTTTTCTTCTCTAGAAATACTTATATAAGATTAAATTACTTCACCTATAATGATTGATCCATTTTCGGTTATTGGCCTAGTTGTGATAATCATCTTGGCCTTGTCCATGGGCAGGATCCTTTCTTACCTTCTTAAATTTTTTTATTATACCATGATTGCAGCTTTAATATTAGTCTTCTTGTTCGGTATTTCTTGGGACGAATTGATAGCCATTATGCATGGTTTGCTGTTGCTGGTGTTTTGAAGATTTTTTGAAAAATTTGAGACATGTTCTTTCATAGTCTAAACGACACCAGATTATCGGCTCCGTAGAAAATGCAGTTAGCATCAATTTGCGAAGCACCACTATCGTTAAATATTCAGCTGACAAGATGGTTGTCTCATCCGGAGAATGTCAGCCTTTACCTAGCAGAATCAGGTGCTGAGCCTTATGCTAACCGATTGCAACGAGATTTTCTACAGAGCCTCTGCCGTTATCTTTCACAATCACCTACTGCGGCGTTTTTATGATGCGAACTTGCTTAGAGATTGAGTCCAGGTAATTATAATTTAAATTAATCAATAACGGAGTCTCATAAGCTGTGGTGCCGGGAACATCAAAACTGCAGAGTATTTTTCCACGGCCGTTGCTTAGCCGGACGATACCATCACGGGGATTGCAGGTGCCAACTCCGTCAGCTAATTGTACTGAGTAAGCCACCTTATCCAGATCCTGCCGGCTGATGGAAGTAGCGTCTCCGCAGCCTTGAAGATCAGAGAATGGGCTTAATACTTTTCCTGTGCCAAGGTTAGAGATAGTAATATCAAAAATGGCCCGGTTTCCGGTCATTTCTGCTCCAACACGGCTCACGCCTACCGGGCCGCCTTGCCCGCTGCCCACTGCAACACCTTTTTGATAATTACAGGCCTTTTGCAAGGATGCAGTTTGAAATAGCAATGGATCAATGCACACTTGCGGACTGGCGGTAATTTGATAATTATAGCAAACTAAAAAATTTAAATTGGGCTGGTAGTCAAAGATGCCGTGAGGCAGAGCGATATTGGATGCTTTAAACTCTAGCTGATTGAACCCGCCTTCCAAGTTGTAAACCGTTTTACCTTCCAGCGTGCCAATGTTCTCAGCACAGGAACGGAGAAGGTCTAAGCCGCCTCTCAAAATATTAGGGTCAAAGCCGGTAACTTGCACGAAACATTGTTGCGGCTCTAAGTTATAGTTTCCTAAATTTTTAACTTCCAAAATCGCAATTAATTCGTTCTGGTCATAAACTGTAGGGAGGGGGTAATTAGGAACCAGGCTTAACTTAACTCCATTAGTTCCGCTCTTAACTTGCTGCAGAGCCGCGGCCGTGTCTTGCGGCCGTTCTCCGCCGGGAACTCTTTGGCAGGAAACGAGCAAGAATAAGCTTACAGCCAACACTAGCAACAGCCATCTGGCACTCTTCTTCATGTCATTATTAATTAAAGAATGTATATAAGTTTTTTGGTGGAATGATTTTTAAATAGGCTTAAAATTAATGGCCAATGGTTAACCTAATGGAGTATTTAGTTGATGATTGCCAGCAGTTTAAGGATGAATGCATTAAAAATGAGCAAAGAGCCACTTTAACTTATTTTGGCTTGGACCTGATTATAGAAAAAACAGGAAAGATATTTGGCATAGAAATCAACGGACAATATAGCGGCTCTAAAGGCATTGAGCTGGCTTACGGCAAGGATTTTGTCAGGGAAAATCTGCTGGAAAAATTGGCTTCATATGGATTGCCAGTTACAATTTATGTAAATTCCAAAGCTGAGGCTGAAACGGAGATCTGGGCTGAAGGGAAACAAGGGATTGTGGTCAAAGATTTTGGTAAATTAGAACTGCAGTTGTCCAAGGATGTTTTGGGCACTTCAGATTGCTCTGACCAGGAGTATTACCACCAATTAGCTTTACTCAGAAAGCAGGAACTACTGGATTTTGTTCAGCGTTATAAATTACTTTTGGATGAAAAAATGGGGTTAATCAAGACTGGCCAGAAGCCTACAGCTCAATTTACTAAGATCAGCCAGGCTGAAGGGATCATTTTTAACAACACTCATCGCAGATATAAGTTTGATGAGGGCAGGTTTATAGTCATCAACCCATTTCATATGGAATTTATTATTGGTAACAAGATGCTAACCAGCTTTATGGCTCCAGGGTTTACAGATAATTATACTTTAGATAATTTTAGTTCCAGCAGTTTCGAAAAAAAACAAGGCATAATTAAACGCAAATTAAAAAAATATCTGCGCCATAATGTTGATAAGATTGTGTTCAAGCCAGTTGGAGGCAGCGGTGGATTTGGCGTCTGTGTTTTTCCAATTAAACAAATTTTAGGAAATAATTCCCGGCTTAAAAACAGTTTTTTTGAAATGATCGAATCTCCGAAAGGATTTATTGATAATCCTGATTTGGTTCAGGATATTAATTACTTAAAATCAGTCAAAGAAACAGTTTTGCTGCAGCCGTTTATTGAATCCAAACCCTTTAAGTCCAGCCTGACTGGCCAGCCGCATTATGCTTGCATCAGGTATAGTGTCCTGGTGGAAAGCCAGCAAAGTAAGATCCAGCTTTACCATCTTGGCGGTTATGCCCGCCTGGCTAAGGGACCGATTGGCGAAAGTAACGACAAAGTAGCTAACTTAGCTAAGGGAGCTACAGCAGAGCCATTGGCTGCCCGGGACTTAAACCGAATTAGAACTTGGGCAAATAGAATTATTCCTGTTTTTTACAGAAGACTATTGAGATTAGGCCAAAAGGGATTCATCGCGCATCCAATGAACTATGTTTTAATGGAAAAAGACTTTAAGAAGATATATCAACAGCCTTGGAGATGGGCTTAGATTATGCAAAAAATTTCGCTGGGTGTAAAACCCCGCTCTTTAGGGCGAAATTTTTGCATGCTAAAAATGCGTAGTTGAGAAACCGCCTCTTTTGAAACCTCGTCATTTATGGCGAGGTGAGGCAGTTTCACGCATTTTTAGCATGTTATTTTTAGGATCAAAGAGGAATTTTATGATTTAAGATGAAAAGTTATAAAAATAACTTAATAAAACAACTTAATAAAACAACATGAGAACACAATTTAATACAATTTGGCAATTAAAAAGCAGCAATATCACTAAGAATGGAACAACACAAGATCCTGCATTTCAAGAAAGATTGCATCAGCTGCGGCGCCTGTGCAGCCATCAGCCCGGATTATTTTGAGATGGATCATCAAGGATTGGCCGAGCTGAAAGGCTCTACTGCTGTTGATGATCATCAGGAATTGGAAATCGAAACAGAACGAGCCAGAACATCCTGCCAGGATGCTGCAGATGTTTGTCCGGTAAACATTATTCATGTCAAGAAAAAGGAATGAGCTGGGTTTTGCTACAATAATCTATACAATAATCAACAGCCTAGATTGTTTTTGCACCATCAATCCTCAGGTTCTTTTTACGCTTCTTCAATTCCCTGTTCAACAATTTTAAAGATAATTTCCTTGCTTTCCGGCAGGAAGCGATGTTTTCGCAGCAGCAGAATCCTTTGCAGGTCTGTTTTTTGCAGTTCCAAGATACATTTGCTGCCATATTTCAGCAGATCACCGCCAACCATCTTAACCTTGTTTCTGTTGTCAAAATCAGTATATACCTGGTTGGTAATAAGTACGGGCAGGTTATGGCGCCGGGCAATTTCCACCAAGCCGCCGATTTGCTGGCCCAAAGCTGAATTGACTTCATAGACTTCCTCATTTTTTCCTAGTTCCAGCCGGTAGAGCATGGAGATGGAGTCAATGACGATTAGTCCTGCCTGCCCGTTAACTAGGGCTTTCAGCTGTCCAAAGGCTTCAATCTGTTCAGCAAAATTAACCGGGTTAAAAAAAAGTATTTGGTCCAATAAGGCCAGGTAATTGCTGTTAATGCCGTTCAATTGTTTGATCCGTTCTACGGCAATTCCGCCTTCCGTATCTACAAATAATACTTTTTTGCCAGATGCGGCGATTTTGCTGGCGGCAAGCAGGCAAAAATTAGTTTTTCCTGTCCCTGACGGCCCGTAAAGGGTGGTAACGATGCCCTTTTCATAGCCTCCTTCCAGAAGCTTATCGAGGAACACCGCTCCGGTAGAAATCTTTTCCATTTAGGATGGTGAAAAACCAGCAGTTATAAACATTTCTTTGATAAAGGCTCTGTAGAAAGTGCAGTGGCCATCAATTTGCGAAGCATCTTCCGGTGCAAAATTACACTGGCTAGGGGGATGTCCCTTACGGGGATGGTCGGTTATCAGCCTTAAGAAGCTAATGCTGAGCCCGATGGCCACCGAGCGCAGCGAGACTTTCTACAGAGCCAAACAATAAGTAATATTTATAACTCTTTTTTCATTTATCAGGAAAATGAAGGTTCTTAACTTGCCCCGGAGGCATCAGACTTATGGCTATGACTGTGGCGCGGCGGTGCTGGAAATCATCCTGGCTTATTACGGAATAGAATTAAGGGAAGAATTAGTAATGAAGCAGGCTGGAACAACCATTAATGGTACGCCCATTAAGGGTATTGTGGAGACTGCCGCTAAGCTGGGCTTGAAATGCGCTTCTAAAGCCATGACCATTGATGAAGTAAAGAAATATCTTGACCGAAAGATTCCCGTGATCCTGCTGCTGCAGGCCTGGACCAGCAAAAAGAAGGTTAATTGGGAAAAAGATTGGGCTGACGGCCATTACGTGATTGCCATTGGCTATAATCGCGAGAAAGTTGTCTTTCAAGACCCATATTCCTTTAAGCTGACTTATTTGAAGTATGATGAGCTGGAACAGCGCTGGCACGACATTGATTCTAAAGGCCGGAAATATGTTCATCACTGTATTGCCATCCAGGGCCGGAAGCCTGAATTCAGCAAGCATAGAATAATTCATATGGATTGATTCCCTCTTGGGTCTCATACCCCGCTGCTTGCAGCGAAGACTCAAGGGGAGTTAGAAATTCCGACTCGAAAAATCGCTGTAATGCCACGCAGCTTGCTGCGATCGGGATAGGCGATTTTTAGGAATTTCTTTACTTTTAGCAATAGCCATTTTACTAACATTTCCTAATTAAATCTCAAACCTTAGAATGGCCGCAATGCCGCCTAGATCTTTTAGCTGCTGCCCTTCCCTGGTTTCTATGGAAATTAACCTGACTTCAGACCCGCCAACTTCAGCTTTATCGCTCAATTCGATAATTTTTTCTTCAGGGATAGCTTCTGAAATCAAGAGAATATTGACGGCATTCATTTCTAAAGCTCTTCTGGTTTCTGCTTCACCATACGTTATTTTTTTGGCATTATCTCTGAATTGCTCAAAAAAACGATTCATTATTTTTTTTTCCCTAGCAACTTCTTCTTCTGACAGCAAGTCTTCAGACTTATCCAGCAATTCCTGCAGGCCGAATTCTTCAGTATAAGAAAGGTCCTTGGTGCCAATTATTTTCCTTTTTAAGTCTCCGGTAATATAATCATAATTAAGAAAATCACTCACTGTAATCCCCGGTCCGCCGATAATAATTCCTTTCAGATTATTTCCCAGCGGCAGAAATTGGTCTTTCATGTAATCAGCCACTTTCTTGAAATGCTCTTTCAATGCCCCTTCACGCAGGCGGGCGAACCTCTGAGCGCTCTGTCCTCCCGCCTTAAATTTCCCTGGCACTTCGGAATGGGTTTTTTGCAAGGGAACAATCGTTTTTCCCTTCAGCAGCGCTAAAATGGCATCTCTTTTATCAAGCACAACAAACCCGTACACATTATGCTCCATCATTATTTCTTCCAGGATTTCAGTAACAAATAGCTTATCGCAGCGGTAAATTCTGGTTTTCAAGGGAATCGGCGGCTCCATGCTCCAGGTGCGGAAATCCTGCTTGCCTTCTGCTGCAGCTACGTTGCCGGAAAAAACAGCCAATCCATTTTTTGGAGTTCTGGCAAAATTGCGCAGATGCTGGATCATCTTCTCTAATGCCACTTGAACATTTTTTCGCGTCCCAGCAGACTTGATGTTAGAAGCCGTTCCCTGCTCTTCAGCCAGATGCTGGACAATCTTGCTCAATTCATAATCAGCAGGGATGTATACGCTGACAAATTCAGTGTGAGGCGCTCGGTAGGTCTTTAGTTCCTTGACTAATTTGCGCAGGTGCAGTTTTTCTTGTGCCGTGATGGACATGCAAATAGGTTGTTATAGCGTGTTTATAAAGATTTGTGCGTAAGTTAAATCTCTCAGCAAATTTACGCCAGCTTGGCTCTTATTTTATCCACCAGCTCTGAAAAATTATATTTTTTAGCAGAATCAATCACTAACAGGTTGTGCTTTCTTTCCCTGGCCTCCTGCAGGCAGACCTGAAATATTTCTGCATCTAAATTTTCCCTTATTTTTTCTGGCGAATAGTTTCTTTTTTTCAATCTTCTTTCCAGCAATTTTAAGTTGGAGCAAACTAGGACAATACATAATTTAACTTTGGCTTTAGGCAGTAAATGTGAGAGATGGGAGTCTATAATGATCTCATTAAGTTTAGCTTTATCCTTAATCAGCGCCTTAAATTTGTTTAGATCAACAACATAGCTTTGTTTTTTATGATCATAGCCGGCAGAAATAGTCTTATAATACCCGTGCAAGTCTAATCTCTTTAGCTTTCCTTTTGGCTTTAACTTTTTTAATAACCGCTTGGCTAGGGAAGATTTTCCCGTACCGGGAGTTCCCGTAATGGCAATAACTTTCATTAGCTAGAAATTAAGCAGGCTTGGTTTTTATATGTTTTCTTGGATTTTAGTTGTAAACAATAGTCTCGCAGATAATTTTTCCTAAATTAAATTAACTAACTATTTTTTTATCTTTTCCTTCTTGACGTTAGCAATCTTATGGTGCTTTCTCAAGAAACGCTGTGTCAATTGCTGATGGAGCAGCGATTCAATCCCCCAGATCAGCAGAAACAAGGCTGCGGCATAGCCGATCAGAAGGGCCAATTCTTTGGCGACCAAGTTAAGCTGGGCGTTGAAAATAAATACTTCCCGCACTAATTTCTCAGCCACTACAAAAGGATTATAAGCTATAATATTCCTGATTGTGGGCGTGATGCCTTCCAAAGGCAAGATAACTCCAGAGGTAAACAGCAGAATGCTACCCAGAGAAATGGAAGCCAGCACTCCAGTCTCTTCGGAAGTAAACAGGTAACCGATGGCCATGCCTAAAAAAGTGAATACCGTCCCGGCCAGAAAGAGGATCAAGGCTACGTTGGGAAGGGCCCCTACAGCGTCCTCCAAGAAAAACAAGGATATCCCTAAGATGATCAGGATCTCAATCAGTGTTAATATCACGTTAGTCAAGTAAATAGAAATGATAAAATTGATTCTCCTGACCGGCACAAAGAAATTTCTTAAGAAGGCTGGGCTGTTTTTCTCGATCATGACTAAGGTAGTTCCCAGCAGAATCGAGCTGAACATGACTACCAGCACTAACAGCCCGGGAAACAGGTAATTTAAGTAAGTCCCTTCCTGGCTGACTTTTTCTATTTTGGTAACTAAAGGGGAAGATACGGTTTCAGCAGCGGTAATTTTCTGCTGTTCAATGTTGGCTCTGATGTTGCTTAAGGAAGCTTGCAGTGAAGCAATGGCTTCATTAGCCTGGGTTAAAGTGTTCTTGATGGCTTCCATGCTGGCTGAAGCATCGTTAATGGTTTTGGCAGCAGCAGTAAGCTTTTCCTGCAGCACCTGCAACTGTCCGCTCTGGTTCTGGTCGCTGACCGATTCCAATTTCTGTTGTGCTTCGCTTAGGTAGCCACGGATTTTTTCCCTTTTTTCTTCATCCAATCCAGCGCCGTTAACTGAGCCTTTAGCGTTATCAATCAGCCCATCAGCTTCCTGCAGCAGCCCGCGGATTTTAATGACGGCTTCATCATTGCTGACAGTGATGGCCGTTTCAGCCAGAACCTTTTTGGCGGTGTCAGTTTGTAAAGAGGCTGAGCTTGTTTTATCTTTTATCTGGTTCAGGTTACCTTCTTCAATTATCAGTGAATCCTTGGTTTCCAGCAATCTAGAGATGAGGTTTCCAGATAATTCTTGAGAAATCTCCAGGGACTTTAAATTGAATTTTTTCTGCAAAGTTTCTTGGATAATGCTTACCAAGTTGACCCGGCTGGGGTCGATATAGAATGTGATGATTTTCTGCTGGTTGTCAGATACTTGCAGGCTTTCTGGAATTGAAATGCAGGTATGCACGGCATTGCTCTTAATGTCAGCGGTGCAGGATTCTAACTGCTCATAGCGGCTGAGGGTGAATTCTTCTTCCTCCAAGACCCTGATGAAAGAGTTGACATCTTCAGTATAGGCAGTAGAATAAACGCCGATATTCAGCCCAAACTGCTCAGAATTGTTGTAGGACAGGCCTAGCAGCAAAATGATCAGCAAGGGAGCAAAAATGATAATTAAGGCTGAGCTTCTGGACCTTAGCAGCAGCTTCAGGTTTTTAACCGTCAATAACCATAATGCTCTCATCCAGCGTACCTCTCTTTTTTAAATCTTAAACTATTTTTTAATCTTTTTTTCAATTTTAATTATTACAATTATAACCAATCAATCTTTATCCTCTGTCACCACTTTCTCAAACAGCTCGTTCAAGGACATTTTTCTCAGGTGCAGGCCGTTGATCGTTAAATTTTGTTCAGTAATTACTTTCATTAAGGCAGGGGTGGTCTTCTCTACATTCCGTGGATACACGATGATGGTTTTGCCTTTATCAACTATCTTATTGATGGGCAGGGCTTTTATTTTCTGAATTAATTGTTCCTTCTCAGCATCATTTTTGACGTTAATGATAAAATTATCTTTAATATACGGCTGGCGCAGGTCTTCTAATAACCCTTCCAGCTTGATCCTGCCATTGTTTACGATAACCACTTTGTTGCAAATATTTTCTATGCAGTCTAGCTGGTGGGAAGCGATAACGATAGTTACCCCCTGCTTGTTGACTTCCTGCAGCAGATGCAGTATTTCTTTCTGTAAAATAGGGTCTAAATCTGCAGTAGGCTCGTCCAGCACCAAAATCTTTGGCTTGTGCACTAAGCTACAGGAAATGTCCAGCCGCTTTTGCATCCCGCCTGACAGCTCTTCAGCCAATTTATCCTGATGCTCAATCAGCCGAGTGAAGTTTAATAAGCTCCTGATGTTTATTTTCAGTTTTTCCTTATCAATGTTATATAGCTGGCCAAAGTGCCATAAATTCTCTTTAACCGTCAATTTGTGGTAAAATGAATTATGCTGAGGGGTGAACCCAATATGCCGTTTGATCCGGTATAAATTTCGGTTTAAGTTCCTTTCTTCTTGCGCTGCTGAGAAATAAACTGCCTGCCCTTCGCTTGGCTCAATAAAGCCAGTGATTAGGTTAAGAAGAGTGGTCTTGCCACTTCCAGACTGCCCGATGACCCCCACGATGTCTCCGTCTTCAATAGTCAGGTTTACGCAATCCAAGATAGTATTATTCCTGTAACACTTGGAAACCTCTTTCAATTGTATCAAGGCCACGATAAAAGATAATTAATTATGATTTATAAATGTTCTGTGGTCGTGTAATACTCCAGCAATCTGGAGTGAGGCTCTGCCATCTTCTCGCCTGCTAAATTCTTAATATTGAAATAGCTGTTTATTTTCATGTAATGGACTAGCCACTTGTCGGCATTAATATTAAACAGGATTAGGCTCAACCTGAGGATAGTAGAACTTCATGAGACAGAGGTATCACAAGCAATCGGCTCTGTAGAATATTTCGTTGCACTCGGTTAGCATAAGGCTCAGCACCTGATTCTGCTAGGCAAAGGCTGACATTCTCCGGATGAGACAACCATCTTGCCAGCTGAATATTTAACGATAGTGGTGCTTCGCAAATTGATGCTAACTGCATTTTCTACGGAGCCTTATTGTTTGTGATTATTGAAATGGATAAAATTTCCAAAGAGAATAGTTCTAAAGATAACGGTCCCAAAACAAGCCACGCATACCTTTTTATAGTAACAGTTTATTTTTAGCTTATAATAAGATTAAGGAGGATTAAAAATATGGATAACCAAGAAGCCCCGGTAAAAGTTGGAGAAATACATGAAGTGGAGATTAAGTCGATAGGTGAGAAAGGTGATGGCATCGCCCGCGTTAATGGGTTTGTTTTATTTGTTCCGGGAGTTAGGAAAGGCGATTATGTCAAGATTAAGATAACTAAAGTCCTGCCTAAAGTTGGCTTTGCGGAAGTAGTGGAAAAATCAGAGCGGCCGATGCGTGAGCCTAGGTATGATGTGGTTAACCAAGAAGAGATTCAGGAGCCATTGGAAGAAGAGCAAAAGTATGAAGATACTGAAGATTTTGGCGAAGAATCAGATGAGAAATAAAGCTGTTTTTCATAATCATAATTCCTGAAGAGATTAAGATTGCAGTTTATGCAAAAATAGCCAAAAATGATATCTAATTATCTTTTAGGTGCTAGTTCTCCAAATCCCTCAAGATTTCTAAAGAAGGTATATTGGACATAATTAAATTCAGTCCTAGTTTCAAAAACACAAGCAAGAATCATGCCCTTATAGGATAAATATGTAATCCCATCATCAGTTACTTGGAGGGGATTATAAGCAACTTCACCAGACCTAATTTCAAGTTCTAATTCTTGCGCTCCATATGTTTTCTCAATAAATTCTTTTGTTTCAGAAAAAAAGCAATCTAATAGTTCCTGAAACTATTTGTTGTTCACCAGTATTTACCCTGATTGGGTTTGGAGTCGTATTCATAAATTAATTAAGCCGGTCTAGTTTAAATAATTAATTATACGCACCTAAAAAAATAATTTTGAGATAACGAGATGTCTCCTCGCAACATTAGACTAAATTTTAACCCTAAATAGGGAACTAACTGTGATTATACTCTTCGCTAACTTTACAGCTCAAAAACAAGGCTCTGTAGAAAGTGCAGTGGCCATCAATTTGCGAAGCATCTTCCGGTGCAAAATTACACCGGCTAGGGGGATGTCCCTTACGGGGATGGTCGGTTATCAGCCTTAAGAAGCTAATGCTGAGCCCGATGGCCACCGAGCGCAGCGAGACTTTCTACAGAGCCCAAAAACAAGTAACTTTTAAATAGCTATATCTCCTCATTTATAAAAAAGAGGTAAGCATGAAATATATCACTTGGTTTAAGGAGTTAAGCAAAGATTCTATCCCTGTAGCTGGCGGGAAAGGAGCTAATTTAGGCGAAATGTTCAACCTTGGTCTTCCAGTCCCTCCTGGATTCTGTATAACGGCCCAAACGTATAAAAAATTTATTGAAGACAGCGGCATTAAAAATAAGATCAGCGGATTCTTAAAAAAACTGGATATTAGCAATACTGGAAAATTGCAGGAAGCAGCTGACCAAATTCAGAAGCTGATAACTTCCACCAAGATGCCTTCTGACATTGAAGAACAGGTTAAGCATGCTTATGAAATTTTAGGTACTGATTTGCGGAAAGCGGCCGATTTAGTGAAATCAAAAGAAGTTTTTGTAGCAGTGCGAAGTTCAGCCACGGCTGAAGATTTGCCGGAAGCTAGTTTTGCCGGGCAGCAAGCCACTTTTTTAAATATTAAAGGCCAAAATAAAGTCGTTAAGGCTGTCAGGGATTGCTGGGCTTCCTTATTTACCGCAAGGGCAATTTATTACCGGCAAAAAAATAAGTTTTCGCATGATAAAGTGCTGATCAGCGCCATTGTGCAAACCATGGTCAACTCTGAACAGTCCGGAGTGATGTTTACAGTAAATCCGGCCACCAACAACCCCACTGAGATCGTCATTGAAGCAATTTATGGGCTGGGAGAATACGTCGTGGGCGGAACCGTCAGCCCTGATTTGTACATTGTCGACAAAAACACCAGGAAGATCAAGGCCATTGAGGTTAAGACAAAAAGCATCGGGCTCTTTCGTGATGAACGCGGCAATAACCGGGAATTGAGCATCCCTGAACACCAGCAGAAACAGCAAGTGATACCGGATACGGTCATCAAGGAGCTGGCCCGTTATGGAACAAAAATAGAACTGCATTACGGAAAACCGCAGGATATCGAATGGGCTATCGAAAAAGGGATAATTTATATTGTGCAGTCGAGGGTCGTGACAACCCTTAAGCAAAATAATAAACCAGCAGAAAATTTGGTTGCGGAGAAAGGAGCCATCCTCCTTCGTGGCGAAGTGGCTTCGGCAGGAATTTACACTGGCAAAGTAAAAATAGTAATTAATCCCCGCGAAATTAACAAGGTAGTGGAAGGCGATATCCTGGTAGCCCACATGACCACGCCGGACTGGGTTCCAGCGATGCAGAAAGCTGGCGCAATAGTTACCGATGAAGGAGGAATGACTTGCCATGCCGCGATTGTTTCCAGAGAGATGGGCACGCCCTGCATCGTTGGCACTGAACATGGAACAACAGTATTGAAAGAGGGCCAATTAATTACTGTTGACGCCACTAAAGGCTTGATATACCAGGGCTTGGTAGAAATTGCACAGAAGAAAAAAGCAGTTAATGCTGTCAATCTTAAAACTAAAACAAAAATAAAAGTAATTCTGGATCTCCCGGAGATAGCGGCCCGGGCAGCGGCCAGCGGCGCTGACGGCGTGGGCCTGGTCAGAGCTGAAATCATGATCGCTTCCGGAGGGATACATCCCGCCGAATATATCCGGCAAGGAAAATCAGAAGCTTATGCTAAGCTGTTAAAAGACGGCATTAGGAAGA
>DATDXK010000116.1:0-10559 GCA_035289345.1 Candidatus Nanoarchaeia archaeon | reverse complement strand
GAATGGCGCAGTTGTACCTTCCTTAGATAATCTCATTAAAGCAGAAGATCAGCCATTTCCGGGGGAAGAAATAGTTAGTAATGAAAGAATCAACAGCGCTTGGTTCAATGAATGCAAAAGAGAGAACGGCTTTTGAGTTTTAACGCAGAGGGAGGTATCCTCTAGGACTTTTTCTACGAAGCCTGATAATAAAGATGGAGTTGGTACATACAAAGAAATCTGAAAGTTAGTGAAACACACATGATAAGATACCTACTAAGAGATGAACACTTCGGAGGTACACTTTTTGATCGAAAAAGATTAAACCACACTTTTGTTTCAGAAGAGGACATTATTTCACAAAGGCTCACAATAAACGATGAAAAAGTAGAACAATTTAAACATATCTCTGTTTCATTAAAAGAGACATCAACTCACTTATTATATGCTCCAATCCGGCTCTATTTTGAGTTGACAAGAGCTTGTAATCTCCGATGTAAAACCTGTTTTAACAGCTCTGCCAAACCATTAAGTGATGAAATGTCAACTGCCGATGTTATGAGGACTATCGAAGGCATTGCTAGTGATAGTGTTCTTGATATTCGCTTTAGTGGGGGGGAATTAACACAGAGGGTTGACTGGACAAGCATATTGGCGAGATCGCTTGAGCTTGGACTTGGAACTTCGGTGAACACCAGTGGAGTTTACGAAAGTCAAAAAACGATATATGATTTGACCTCGCTCGGGCTTGATCAAGTTACAATTAGTATTGATGGCAGCAGAGAATTCCATGATTATATCAGGGGAAAGGGCACTTTCAATCGAGCATTAGATACCTTAGCTCAATTGCATTCTGCAAATGTCCCGCTGCGAGTGGATACTGTTCTAACAAAAGGGAGCGCTACTGACATGCCGAAAATTCTGGATGCTGTTGCTCCATTCATTGAAGAAATTAATTTTTTCTATATGCGGTTTAGTGGTAGGGCACTGGGTATTAAAAGTCAAGCTATGTCATACGAAGAGTTACATCTTTTTGATCAAACCCTAGAACGGTACAAAACTCAGTACCCCGCAGTTCGCATCCTACACGGCTCGAGGGTTATGCTTGATAATTCTATAGCACCCGAAATTAGTACAAAAAGAAAGTTGCGAATGGGTGGACCTGATGGGTTTACAAGACTCAATCTTTTGCCTAACGGGGATGTTTGGCCAGGGGGTTATGCTCCCCACATCGCCCCTGAATTCTTCTTAGGAAACATAAAAAAAGAAAATTATACTATTCTTCCTCTTTGGAGAGATAACCCTCAACTTGAACAATTTAGAAAATATAGTCTGATTATTCAAGAAAAATGTAGTTCATGCCCTGAAAAATCCATACGATGCCCTGGCGCCAGTGTAGAAATGGAATTATATCGAGATCATTCAGAGGATAAACACAATCCATATTGCATTTACTAAAATGAAAAACAGATCAGTATTCATAATTAAGCCAGACGCATATAAGTCGACAGACCGCATTATATTCGACTTAGAGAAACGCTATGATGTAACAATTGTCAAAGAGTTTGAATGCACACCAGACATAACTGCAAAGTTATACCCCTCCGATGTTTTGCAACAGTATTTTAGAGGCATTTGTGACTACATGTTGGAGTCACCTTGCATTTTGGGGCAAGTTCGCGGTAAAAACGCACTAAATGATCTTTTCCAGTATGCAGGTATAAAATCTCATCCGAGAGTATGTGAACCTGGCACAATACGAAATACATACGGAGTAGGTGAAGAGCGAACTAAATGTGGAATTATTATCGTAAAAAACGCGATTCATCGACCAAAGAGCATTTTCGAACTACTACATGACGAACTAATATTTGCACTCGGACCCAAAATATGAAAAAAACATTATTATCTCGCAAGGAAGATTTTGGCTTTACTATTTTTAATCAGGAAACTTTTGAGACTTCGCACATTTCTCACAACGAATTGGAAAAAGTGATATCAACACTTCCTACTAAATTAAAGGAAGAGACAAACCACAACTATACGGCAGGAATTCTCAAAGCACCCGTTCGAGTCTATCTTGATCTAACTAGAAAATGCAATCTTTATTGCCGAACGTGTGTGAATAATTCTCGATACTCTATGAATCACGAAATGAGCATAGAGGAATACGAGAAAATAATTGACCAACTGGCGAAATCGGAAGTTTTTGAACTACGCTTTACAGGTGGTGAAGTAACAACTTTTCCTGGATGGAATATCTTACTTAAAAAATCACAAGAGAAAGGACTAATCACTTCTATGAATACTAATGGCTTATTCAGTATTAAAAATCGAGAGCATATAGTAGACGCATGTCCCGCGGAAGTATCCGTAAGTGTTGATGGTGGTCCGAATGTCAATGATTTTATTCGAGGAAATGGCACATTCTTGCGAGCATTAGATACTGCTCGTTATCTCCACCAAAATGGTGTACGAGTGACTGTGAATTCTGTCCTCACTAGACATACCAATGAAAAAGATTTGGAAATGCTGATGTCTGCATTCGAATTTTGTGCAGATATTAGTTTCTTTCATGGTCGACCGATAGGGAGGGGATATGGTATGAAGAATGAGATGTTAGATTTCTATTCATTACAAAACGTTAATGAGGTTATCGAGAAGCTAAGATCGAAATTTTCTGGATTAGCCATCAGAACAAAAAGTCCCTCATTAACCCAAAGTGCTATTCCATCAAGACTCACTATCGAATTGGGCCTTTTATCTGGGGGTAGTGATGGTTTTACAAGATTTAACATCTTTCCCGATGGTAGCACATTTGTAGGAGGATGTGTTCCTTATGTGAACCCTGCAAAATATCTATCACTTTCTGCAGGGAATGTGCAAGACCACGACTATTCAATTGATTCCATTTGGCACAAAAGCGAAGTCTTATGGACGCAGAGGAAAGAATTAAGTTTTTATCAGCAAAGATGTGAAGAGTGTCCGGAATACAAAATTAAATGCTCAGGGTTTACCCCTGAGATGGAAGAATACAGAAAATTATATGGAGAAAATAAATTTTGCATAAAATGAAACTACAAAGCACAGAATTTACTGGTGCCGTACTCGCAGCCAGAGCAATTACTGATATCATAACTGGCAAAGACCCAAAGGCATATAAATTGGAAATCTTTCCAGAGGACCAATGAAACACCACATGGTAGAAGGATGGTTATACAGAAAAGTGAATAACGAGATACTCTATCTATTATTGAAACGCTCTTCGGATAAAGGAGGATTTTGGCAACCGGTAGCAGGTAGAGTGGAAACCAGTGATGCAGATACTAAAGAAGCCGCACTACGAGAAATCCTGGAAGAAACTGGTATTTCTAAAGATAAACTTGGGAAATTTCATGACCGTATTCATGAGTTCACTATCAACAAACATTATTTGACACAGCAACCTATACCTCCAATTCACGAAGTCGCGCACGCATTTGAATGCTTCACATTCAAATGCAATATGGATATGAATAATGATCAAGAGCACGAAACATATGGCTGGTTTTCTTATGAACAAGCTCTTAAATTGTTAAAATGGAATGATAATAAAGATGCAATGATAAAACTAAATAGACAAATTAATGAAGAAAAAATATAACTTTTTATAACTGTAAATTTACCTTTGCTTTCTGAACATATTCTTCAGTTCTTAGAGTTAAAATTAGTTTCATGCATTTTTATGGTCGTATTTTGAGGCCTTTCTGACAGAAACCTTTATAAATAACTGTCTTTCTTAAGTAGTAAATAATTAAAAAGCCTTAAAATAAGGTTAGCATGAGGGTAAAATGAAATTAAAACAAGGATTAGCGGCTTTAACTTTAGCTGCCGGCATAAACTGCGGCGGCACGGAAATTCAGAACCATTATTATGGCCCTAACGGTGAAGAGTATGAAGTAAATTCTGGTGACTGTGACGAGTTTAAAGGTAAGTATCTCTGGGCCAATGGCGACTGCATTATTGGAACAGTAGAGCCTATCGGTCAAGGCTGTGAAGTAAGGATGGTAGATCCTGACCGGCCGCAAAGATTATTAGAAGGCTTCATGCAAGGCAATCGGTTCACGATATTGAATGCTTCTGGTTTTAGAAAAATTGATGAAGGCCAGTACACTTTGCCGATAGTTTACCAATTCCTGAAAAAAGGAGAATTTTCACGCGAAGACTTTTATCAGCAAGACCGTAATGCTGAAATTGATAGCTTTATGTGCTACTTCGATCAGGGTGACAATGAATTGAGGGCTGGGGTCATCAACGGAAAGTTATATTCTGGATCAGAAGCGGTGTTTAGGCTGACTAACCGACCCTATCCGGGAGAAAGAATTTGCGCTAAAACTGAACTCAACCACGCCGATTGGTATGTTAATTGTCATGAACGGGGAAGATAAATGAAACATAATAAATTAAGTGATAAGTTGTCAGCACTGGCTTTAGTAGCTGGCTTAAGCTGTGGGGATACCTATAATAATGCTTACTATGGGCCTAATGGTGAAGAGATTAGTGATTCCAGCGGCAGCGCTTGTATTGATTCTCCATTAAGGGGGAAATATCTCATCCAGATTGGTGCTTGTGATATTTCCACCAAGCAGCCTTTAGCTGACAATTGCACAGGGCAAATGTATGATAAAGATAATCCAGAACCATACCTGCAATTTACATATTCTGGGCTTTCAATTCGTGGTGGGTTTACAAATAAAGATGGTAATTGGGTGGACGCTAGCTTTACTTTAATCAGGCCGGAAAGCAAGTGCGTAATCAGCAATAATAAAGATTTATATTTTAAACAATCTGTAGGGGATCAAACAGTCAAAACAAGGCTCGAAAATTTGATGCAAGTTGGCACAGCTCCATATCCTGGCCATTTTCAGTGCAAAGAGAATTACCAGCAGAATCCTAGGTATCACTGCGACTAAGTTTTCATTTTTTAATTAGCCCAAGCTTTTAGCAATATTTATAAGCAGATATTCCTTCTATTTACTTTAGAGATGTACCGCAAAAAAAGAGGCTTGATGTTAGTTGTAGTCTTGACGCTTTTAGTTACTAATTTACTGTCTGTTCTAAGCAGTGCCACTATTGGACCATTTTCGGCAGTAGTGATATCCTGCGAGGATAATGGCGATGATGCCTCTTGTCCAAGTTACAGAGCTTGCGATAAATTAGGGCGGGATTGTTTTAATAAATTGGATCATCTATCACCAGAACGTATGGATGGGTCTCCCGCTTTTCCCTACAACCAAGCTTGTTGGGTTTACGCAATAGAGAAGGATGGTGGTGATTTCCTTAATCTAAATAATGACTTAGGCTGGATTGCCTTAAAGCCAGGAACTGTATTTGGCGGCTTTAATAGATTGTATGACTTAAAAAGCCAGTTTATCGTGGAAAGTTTTGGCGATAACGAGGATGATGATATAACTAAGGACAATGATGCAGCTTTTATTATTAATCAACTTCCCTGGACTTCTGCCATTTCTTACGTTTGTGATGAAAAAAGCAATTGGAATACCTGTTCCAATGAAGGCGATTCAATCAAAATAAACCTGGGAAAAAATGAAGCCGGCAATGAAGCAACTGAAAATTATTATTGTTTAATGAGCGGCCCATACAAATCTTGGTTCTCTGCTAGCCAGATTTTTGCTAACATTGATCCAGCCCTTGATGCTGATGAGGATAAAGTTCCAGACTTTTTTGACTGTGCACCGAACGATTTTACGGTGCATGGGGAATTTAATTGCCAGCCCAAGCTGGATGAGAATAAAAAAGAAATTATCAACCTTCTAACTGGAAAACCAGAACTGGATTGTGCTAAAGGTGTTGCTTCCAGTCCGGAAATATGCGGTGATAATATTGATAATGATTGTAGCGGGTGGAATCATCAGGAAAATTATAAATATATTGGAAGCCAAATTGAAGATAGCTGTAATTTAATTGAGTTTAAATCTTCCTGTTTAAGCAATTGCCGAACTGCCAACAATAAGTGCGATTGGATTGATTTGGGACCAAACACTGGAATGTGCTGCGGAGCAAACAGCAATGATTTAGGAAAAATAGTAACTGGAACCGGTTCGTTGGGAAACGGCAATTACCTTTGTGTAACCAAAGAAAAGGAATCTTTGGGTTTTGAAGGAAATGGAGAACTGCCTTTCGGCTGGCCGGAAAATACCGAAAGATGCTCAGGCCAATGGTGCCTACTGGAAGCCGGCAGCGCTGCCAAATTTAATGTTATGACTGTTAAGAAGCCAGTACTTGAAAACGAGCAGCTAAATTTCCAAGTTTATGACGTGGTTTCCAATGGCCAGAATTGGCTGGAATGCAGCTCGTCATCATTAGCAGGGCGGACATCAAGCCAATTGGCAAAACCATCAGAAAGGGGCGCAGATGAAAGTTTGGATTCATTGCAGCGGAAAGCCAACCGTTTTGCCTGTTTTAAGGAAGGGGACCATTACAGCTGGGTGGAATGCGGGCGCTCGTCAACTGAAACAGAGCCGAATACCCATACCAATAAAGGCATCAAAAGCAGAAGACCAGGGGAAGGCTTTTACACTTTGCCGCTGGATTTTGGCGGAATAGTGGAAGAAACGCCGCCTCTATTTGTCATAGACATTAACAGCCGAACCTATAAGAATTATTATGGCAATAACCAAGGAGACAGTGATTTCCTGTTTGATTTTACAGGATACGACACTTTAAATTTTATGGTTAAGTTTAAAGAAATTAGCAAGATACCTGCTGCTGTCTCAGTTACAATCCTGGGCCCGGGCGGCGAGGAGAATGTTTATTTTAAAAAACAGGTTCTGGGCGAGATCACCAACAGCCCTTTTTTCAAGGACAGTTTCATGCACGTGGAGGTAGACATTCCAGGATTGAAAGCTGTTAGGCAGGTTAGAATTGAAAGCTCTAATCAAAATATTATCGTCAGGAACGTTTACTTGAGCAATTCGGCTAATTCTTTCCTCTGCACTGGGCAGGAAGCAGTAAACGAATGGTCATGGATCACTGATATTGACCAGGGCGACACTTCTAAATTAATCACGGCCGAGAATTTATGCAAATCATTGTATGGCAATGAAGCCTGGCTGGGCAATGATAACCAAGTGGAGGTTAGCGGAAGAGGCTTTAATTGCTGCGGCAATACAAAAAAGGAGTATTATGCCGGTGAAAGCCGGCCAGTTGGCGACGTGGCCAATCCTGATTATTACAGCTGCTGGAATTCCCAGCCGGTTAAGTCAGGAGATACAGTGATGGAAGTGGAGTTTAAAGCGGGGTATAAGGAAGATAAATTTTTAGTTAGTTATGCTCCTTTGGAAAAGGAAGTTAGTTATATGGTTGAGAAAGAAGTGGAGCAGGTAGAGGAGCAGGTAGAATGCAGATATACCTGCCAGGATTTATATGCTAACGTTGTTGCTGAGACTGGTAATACAGTAGCTTGTGTGCCTGTTAATGATGCTGAATGCAATGCGGGATATGTTAGAATAGTTGGACATACTTCATATGGCCAAATTTGTTACATTTATAACACTGATTGTAATTTCAATCAAGTAAATGGGAAATTAAGCTGCAAGATCGATTATGCTACACGAAGCGGCAAAAGATTTGATTTAATTGAGGATGGAAAAAATAAAGAAACTGTTAAAAGATTTGTGGAAGGTGTTTCAAACAACAGGGTAGATGATTCTGTCCTTGAAAAACAGTGTCCAGTTCACGTCATGTCTAGCACGGGACCATTATCACAAAAATCCCAAGAAAAAATCTCCTTCCCTCCCGGTGTCAATGCAGTAATAATAGACCAATTTTCTCTTCCGTCAACTTTCAAAGAAATTAAATTAAAGACAGTTACAACCAGCGAGGGCGTTGATTTAGTATTTTATTATGCTTCTCAGGTTGGGCCGCTCAGCGAGGGATTGACGAAAATACTTCCCCGGCAAGTGCCAATAAATGAGAAAGTATATGTTGTAGCAGTCTTAGACCAAGAAAAAATAAATTATCCTTCCCAACAATCAGTAAAAACCATCCCTCCCCAGCCCTTCTCCTTCGCCTGCCAGCCTGACGCTAAAGGCGAATGCTTATTCCCCCTGCCGGGAAACCCGCCCTACCAAATCACTAATGAGCATCCGGGGTTGTATGAATTATATTTTGTGACTGGGGATACCGCCGATAAGGAAACGCTAATCACTAACTCAGACCAGCTCTTTAATGAAGCAGGCAATATCAAGGCGCGAAAAGTGTCAGAACAAGTTGTTTTTGTGAGGGAATCACCGCCTGACGGTTCCATTAAAGCCAGTTTTTACGGCTGCAGCGCCGCAGATTTTTTGTTAGGAAACAACAAAATACAAGCCAATAACAACCTCAACCACTGTTCAATTAAAGCTGGAGCCTATTGCGCTTACCTGCACACTTCAGAAAAGGGAACAGCTACGGTCAATTCCTGGAGCAAAACTATTTTGAAGGAATACCGGGGCATTGATCCAATTGCCGGCGAACAGCCCGGACTGCAAATCATCGCTAAAGAATTTCCGCCGGAAAAATTAAACGGCTCTTCAGCAGTTGTTCCAGGCAAAAATATTCTCACTAACGCTGAATTTAAGGAATTTGCTGGCAATAGCATCCCGGGCTGGGATATCTTAGAGAAGCAGAACCAGGCTCTTATCCCCGTCAGAAACAAGCAAAGCTTCATCAGGCAAAGGCAGGATGAGCTTAGCGGGAAAATAACTATCCCCGCAACGCATATTCTAAGGTCCGACTGGATTCCGGTTAAAAGAGATCTTGAGCTGCAATTTTCTATCACTTCCGAGAGCTGTAAGGCTAATTTGTTAGTGGTGGATAAAGATGGATTGAAAAATGTTCAGGAAGTGCAAAATGGTGAAAAAGTTAACGTTGGAGAGGCAGCTTACGTGCAGCTGGAATTAACCGCTTGCCAATTCAAGGAAGTGATGCTGCAATCTTTGGACCAGTTGGGAGCGGCTCCGTATTCGTTCCAAAATCCACAGGCAAAACCACGGGCGGGAGCAGCCTGCTGCCCGCAGAATTACTGCTGGGACGGGGCGCATTGCGTTGAGCCGATGAATGATTACACTTCCATCTCTGAAGAAGTGGAAGAAGGAAGGAATTACCGCTGCATCGCGGGAAACTGGGTTTACCAGCAAATTAAAACGGATTGGAAACAGAACCTGCAGGGCTTCTGCAACGCCCAGGAGCAATGTTTGGTCAGGCCTTCTACAGACGGCGGTGAAGCCAGGTTCAAGGCTAACGATTTTTATGAGGGAAACGTTCCAACCTGTATCAACAACCAAGAATACCTTTTTGACAATTATTGTGACCGCGGCAATTGGAGCAGCCGCACTAAATTTTTAGCCGAGCAATTATTGAGCCGTGTTGGCGATGATAAGGACCACAGCTTATATTGTACTCAATTTAAGGATGTGTTTACCAATTTGAATGATAATCAAAAAAGCTTGCTGCAGGGAGTGGAACTATCGACAGCCGCGCTAGTATTAGGGCAGGAACAATCTACCGTCTGTTTTCCGGCTGTAGCTGGCAGCGTGGCTTCAGAACTAATCACGGATGAAGAAAATACCTGCATCAATAATGCTTGCGTCTTATTGTTTAATGATAAAACCGCTTTAGCCACGACCTTAAATAAGCCCTTAGATGACCCTAACTCTGTTATTGCTGCTTTGGAAAGGTCTAACCCTGCTTGCACTGGCAGCGGCGATTTTAAGAATTGCCAAAATGGCCTGTTCCATTCTGAACAGCTAAATGCCATCTGGTTCAGCAAAGATGGCCTAGAGCCGGAAGCTGGATTAGGCAGCAAAATCTATGAGTTTTTTCAAGGCTTGTTTTCTAGACGGGGAGATTTAACCACGAAGGAATTTTTCAGTAAAGTCAAAAATTTTAGGGAAGTTTATTCCGCCAAGGATGGCCCCAGAAGGGTTTTGGCGTTACAGGAACAAACTTCTAGAAAGGATAAAACTCTAGTTGCTGAATTTGAGAATTTTGACACGCCAATTTGTGAGTATGCTGCTGAGCGCAGGATCGATAAACCAGAGCTGAATTTGGAATTGCTGGAAGCCGCAGCGGGAGTTAATTTAATTTCTTGTACTGTTGACGATGACATTCAGCGGGTGGAAGCGGTTAAAGCCAATGAATTCTTATGGCCGGAATTGACGGGAAAATTAAGAGTTGGCGTGAAATAAGTTTTATGACATCAATGAAACTTTCATTGCTGGTTTAAGCAGCTAAAGGTTTCTGCTTTGATTTTCTTGACTATTTAATCTACATCTTTCTTTGTAAAAGTTTGATTATTTAGCATTTTTAGTATATCTCATCAAGATCTAAAAACCATTTCGTGATAACTTTTATAAGTTTAAGTGCTTTATTGCAGCTTAGAATGTACAAAAAAAGAGGCCGTTTAGTTAGTTTTAGTTCTAGAACCGCGCAGGTTACCTTATTTATCATTGTCGGCCTGATTATCTTGTTTGTTTTTTTAGGATTGCTGGGATTGTCAGCCTCGGTGCAGCAGCAGCTGCTGCTGGATGCTAAAGAAA
>DATDXK010000115.1:0-2991 GCA_035289345.1 Candidatus Nanoarchaeia archaeon | reverse complement strand
TAAATAAAGTTATTTAAGCTCGACTTTGTCACGCATAAATTTCTGCTGGAATTTTGCGCGACCCCGCCTCAGCGCCTACGCACTTCCGGCCGAAAAGTCGAGTTATTTTATTTGAGCTCGACTTTTCCACCAGCCGCTTCGATTTTTTTCTTCAAATCGTTTGCTTCCTCTTTCTTCATTCCCGCTTTCAGAGTTGAAGGAGCGGCATCAACCAAATCTTTCGCGTCTTTCAGGCCAAGACCGAGAGTTTCTTTTACGATTTTCATCACAGCGATTTTCTGCTCGCCAGCGGTGGCCAAAATAACAGTAAAAGTGCTTTGCTCCTCTTTGCTCGCCGAAGCTTCAGCGGAGGCGGGAGCCGCGACTGTAGCCACCGACACTCCAAACTTTTCTTCTATGGTTTTTACGAGTTCATTTAATTCTAAGACTGAAGCGCTTTCCAATTCTTTTAAAAACGAATCAAATTTTGACATAATGTTTTCGTTCAGTTAATTAGCTAGTTAGCTAATCGGCTAGTTAGCTTTTAATCACTTCTTCTTCGCCACTTCATTTACTGCAAGAACTAAGCGTTGCATAGGCGATTTCAGCAAAAATACCAATTTTGAAAGCAACACTTCCCTTGCCGGTATCATTGCCAGTTCCATCATCATATCTTTCCCGATAAATTTCCCCTCAAAAATTCCACCTAAAATATTCAGAATTCCTTTGTGGGTTTTTTGGAAATTATAAATCTCACGCGGTCCTGCTATTTCGTCTTTAGAATATGCAATAGCAACTTCTCCGGCAAGTTCTGGAATTTCGCCTTCTGCTTTCCCTTTTAAAGCGCGGGCAAGAAGCGTCTTTCTGGAAACTTTATAACCCACTCCCTGTTTTCGAAGATCTCGACGCAATATTGTTTCATCGCTTACTTTCAAACCATGAAAATTCACAAAAACGAGAGATTCGGATCCCTTTATTGTTGCTTCAAGATTCTTGATTATTTCTTCCTTTTTTGATTTTTGTAGCATAATTATTGATTGCTAAAAAATTTTCAATTAAAAAACGGCTTTGTTAAGCCGCAAGCTTATCCGCCCTATTGACGGAATATCGACCCACTAAATAGGCTAGAACAAAACTTTGTTTTGTTCGCCCGTTCCGACTGTGTCGGAATTAGGGACTTTTTAAAACCTTTCGGTTGCCTATCTTCTTTGCGGTAAGTAAAATATATCACAAATTTAAATCAAAGCAAGGCTTGCTTGATATAACATAATATATCAAATTCACATATTGCAAAATTACTCACCAAGAAAACCCCAATAAGCCCGAGAATTATCATTCCTAAAAAAAGAAGCAGTGTCTTAAAAAAAAAATTTGTTATCATAAATTTAACGATATCCTTTCACCCATAAAATAATGTATAAAATAATTAGAATAAAAAGAAAAGAATGAAAGACATCCCAATGCAAATATATGTTTTTCTTCTTTAAAAAATTTGAAAACATTTTATTTCCCTCTAAAAAGATAAGGAAGGGCAAAACAACCATCATATACCAAATCTTAAAAATAAATTCAAACATTGATATTTACATTATTTTTTATTTACATCTTCTGAAGGAATTATTTCCTGATCATTAACCGTATTATTGTTCACATTAGAAACAGAATCTTTATACAGCGCCCAGAACCCAAAACCAACAAGAATTAATACTATAATCAATTCAATTAATGCTTTGTCTTTCATAATTATATAATATCATAAATTCTTTATCACTGTTCTGGCTGGGGCATTGGTTCTGGAGTAGGTTCAGGTTCAGGCGCTGGAGTTTCTGAAGGAGCCGAATCAGGTTCTGGTTGAGATTCTGGTTCTGGAACTGGAGTAGGTTCAGGTTCAGGCGTAGGTGTTGGCTCTGGTGTAGGATCTGGAATTGGAGTCGGGTCTGGCGCAGGATCCGGTGTAGGTTCAGGTGTTGGTTCAGGTGTTGGGACTGGAGGAATATGAATAAGAGCGGGAGCTCCGGTTAATAATGCGTCTAGTTGAGATTTAGTTATGCAGGTTTTTGCTCCAGTGTCATCCGAGACACACAGGGATTTTGTGTCTATTTCTCCTGTAAAAATTTTTGCTATACCATTCCCGGCATCCGCGAGCCAAGCTCCAATTTTAGCATAAACATTCTTAAAAAAAGCGGTTACAAAAGACTCTGTGGCAGAATCAGCCAGAGGAATGATAGTGCCAGCGGTTGCGCTCAAATTCAAATTCAATTCTTGAATAGCTTTAGTCAATATTGGGACCACTCCGGTAGTATTTAAAGATTGCATGCCATCGGTGTCAGTAGTTATTAATTTAGGAACTAGGACTTCAACTTCTTGAGCAATAAAGCCGAGACTTTTCACATTATTGTCATTTTCATAATTCCAATTATATGATACTGGCCTTAAATTCATAACCGTGTCTAATCCATAAATTATATTTTCTATATTTTTCTTTAATCTAATATCAGAAGAACAAGCAATGGTTCCTCCAGTAGCCAAGGTACAGCCTGTGGTGTTAACATCTGTAAATTTTGCAATGGTTGCGCCGGTACCAGTACCTTTAACTTCTAGAGGAATAGTCCCTGGACTGGATGTCCCAATTCCAACAAAACCCAAATCATTTACAACCATACCGACAGCATTACTAGATAATCTAGCCACAAAAATAGCGGCTAACTTATCAGGTGAAGTATCATTAGCGGTATCTGTAGTGGCGGTATCAACAGTTAAACTGGTGGCGGAAGCTATAGCGGTGACAGTTCTGGTTTCGCCTGTAATCGTGATTCTGTCACCTACCACTAATTCTGTGGTAAAGAGCGTGCCGACACCGGTGACAGTAGTGGAAGCAATCGCATCAATGCTTCCTGTCAAGACTGAAGTCGCCGCGCCGGTGAATCTGCCCGAACCGGCAACATCTAGTTTGAGAAGTGGCGCGGTGGTGCCGATGCCGACCCTAAGATTTCGTGATAAACCAGAACCATC
>DATDXK010000114.1:0-4376 GCA_035289345.1 Candidatus Nanoarchaeia archaeon | reverse complement strand
ATTGGCAAAGAACTGAATCCGGAAATAGCCTCGGCCAGGATTCAGCGAGAAATTGGCGCAGCTGGCAATGGTATTGTTAGTTCCATTCTGGATGTCAAACCAGCATTGGCTTACCGAAGCATCACTAGCCCAAAAAGATACCGGGATGGAGATGTTCAGGAATCGAGTGTTGTTGACTGGTGAATCAACAGTTAATAACGGAACAGCCAAGATCCTAATCTCGCCCCCTAACGACACGTTCTGAGATTCCTGGGTGTTGTTGCGGGTATAATTTAAAGACGGTTTTGCTGGCTCCAGAGTTTTGTTATTAGGCCCTGTGCCAGTTTCATTTTCAGCAGGTTCCGGCATAGTGGCATTGACTGCCGGCTCGGTAACATTTTGATCTGGAACCGTTAGGGAAGGCGAAGGCTCGAGGCTTTCGTTAACCGGCGCGGTTTCATTAACTATCGGCAATTCAATCAGCGGCTCTTCCACCGGCAAACTGATATTATCCGCGCTAAGGCTCGGCTCAATGGTGATGCTGTTTTCAGAATTATTGCCAGCCTCCACTCCCAAACTAAACGTTTCATTCTCCACTCCCAGACCAATCGCCGAGCCGGTGATTAAATCGTTAGAATCAAGCCAGAACACCGACAAAATTACCGCTGGTAAAACTAAGGCTAAAGCCAGAACTATAATCACCACTACCAACTCTTTTTTCCGAACGTACATCCTCAACAAAAAAGAATATTTAGTGGTTTATAAAGATATTTGTTTGTCGACGACAAACCATTGTAGCTAACCTAGGCTTCTGGTGGAGAAATCAGCAATCTTTAATAAGTCTGGTTTTTTACTGACTTATGAATGAAATCTATGAAACTGAAACATTCTCTAAGCTTTACAAAACAGTAATTGTTTAGCTTTCTGAAGTACTACCATCCTCGGGTCGAGCCTCTTCACCAGCAAACCGACAAGAGGGATGTCCGTTGCTAACAAGCAACTCACGAACGCAACGAAGTGGAGTGACTTGGCTTACGGTGAACCTCAGCTATCAACATTAAGAAGTAGCAGGCGAGAAGATGGCAGCACTTCACTCCAATAAGCTAAATACACAAAAACAGAAAGATTTATTAACAACTGTTAATTTATATTAACATATGTTAAGAATAATTAACGACTTGGATCATTTTTTTGAAGATTGCTATCAGCGCATTAATGTGAGAGGATATGCCAGGCTGATGAAAATTTCGCCACCGACAGCTTCTAAATTGCTTTCGGAATATGAAAAAGAAGGTTTACTTAAGAAAGAAATAGACCAAAATTATTATTTTTATCATGCCAATAAATATAACAAAACATTTATCGATTTATCCAGAATTTATTGGAATATAAAATTAGGAGATACAGTCACAAAATTAAAAGAAAGCCTAACTAATCCAACCATAATTCTGTTTGGGTCGCTATCTAAAGCTGAAGTAAAGGAAAACTCGGACATTGATTTGGCAATCTTCGCAACTGAGAGAAAAATTAACTTTAATCCTTTTGAAAAAAAATTAAAGAGAAAAATACAGGTCTTATGGTTTTTATCGCCAAAATCTATAACCAGTCCAGATTTAAAGAATAGTATCCTTAATGGTTACGTGTTAACTGGGAGAATAAACTGTGATTGACTGGCATGAATGTGTCAAAAAAAGAATAGTTAAAGATGTCCAGGAAGACATATATTTGATCAATTCTTTGATAAAATCAAGCAGAAACAAATTAAAGTCATCAGATAATTTGGCCATTAGCGAGGTTACGGCATCATCTAAGCTATCTTTAGCTTATGACTCATTAAGAGAACTGCTGGAGTCTATAGCACTAAAGAAGGGATTTAAAATTTATAACCATGAGTGTTACACTGCTTTTCTTAAAGAGATCTTAAATCAAAGTAATAACGGAGATGAATTTGATGAAATTAGAAAGGTTAGAAATGCAATTAATTATTATGGCAAAGATATATCTATTGGTGAAGCAGAAAATATAATCCAGAAAATTAAAAAACTGATAAGGCATTTTCTTAAATTAATATAAGTACATTTTTTCTTCACAACTTATTTAAATAGCCGGCCTAAAATAAACTACCGTCATAGCCATGAAATCAACCAAGGACATCAAAATTCCAGAAAAATTAATCGACCAAGTTATGGGACAGGAAGAAGCTGTCAAAATTATCAAAAAAGCCGCCCTGCAGAGAAGGCATGTCTTATTAATCGGCAATCCTGGAACTGGAAAAAGCATGCTGGGCCTGGCGCTAGCGGAACTGCTTCCCAACTCCAGCCTTAAAGATATCATTTCGCTTCATAACCCTAACGACGAGAATAACCCCATGATTCAGGAAGTGCCCGCAGGAACAGGCCGAGAAGAAGTCCGAAAAGGGCAGTTTGACAGCAGGCAAGTTCTAAAAAACAATAATTTTATTTTGTTCATTGTAGCAATTATCACTTTAATCGCGCCGTGGTGGGCCAGGCATTATTACAAATCAGATATCATGTTTGCTGCTTTCTTTTTAGGGGGAATGTTATTTCTGGCCGCTTTCTCCATTGTGCTAAGCATGGGGCAGAGGATGTTCAAGGGAAACCAGCAGCTTTATTCTCCGCCTAAAGTTATTGTTGATAATTTCAATAAAAAGCAAGCGCCGTTTTTTGAAGCTACCGGAGCGCATGCCGGAGCTTTGTTAGGCGATGTGCTTCATGATCCGTTCCAATGTTTTTGTCCTAAACAAGTAGTAACCGTTACAGGAGCAGAGATTAGAGATACTAAAATAATTGAAAAAATAGATTATTTAATATCAAGTAATAAAGCTAGAGTTTACCGGAAAGAAAAGAATGGTTATGAAGCAGTTTTTTTACCACAAGGCGAGCTAACAGTTCTAGGTGAAAATAACAATTCAATTTCTCCTGTAGACGTTTTATCATGTAACAGGCATAGCCATAATGGTGGAATGATAAAACTTACCACTTCTGAAAATAACGAATTGATCGTTACACCTGAACACGCTATAGCTATCTGGAAAAACGGAAAAATTTCTTATATTCAAGCCCAGGATATTGAAGAAGGTAATGAAATAGTAGCAAAAAAAGAAGATATAATCATTGACGAAGATGATATCATTAATACTTATGATGAAAGGCAACAAGAACAATGTAGGCTGTACCGTCGATATTTTGGTCTAAAGAAAGAAAATCCAACCTGGGGATACAAACGAATTGCTAAGGTAATGAACCAGCCAATTGGCAAAACACGTTGGTGGCATGATCAGAAACATCTTCCAGTTCCGATACAAGCAGCTGAATGGCTTAAGGATAAAGGATTAATACCATTAAAGATAAGCCATCAGAAATTGCCTCTAATTGCAAAAATACTTGGAGCGACTTTCGGAGACGGGGGGATTTTTGAAAATTTAAATGGAATTTTTCTATCTAGCTCTGAATTAGAAGCAGTTAGGGAATTTGGTACCGATTTGGAGGAATTATTTAGCCTAAATTCAACTGAGAATTCAAGGATTATTGAGGGTGGTGAGTACGGACATTCGTGGTGCTGGCAGAATACTAATCGAAATATTATTAGATTTTTTATGGCCTTAGGAGCTGCTCACGGCAATAAAACTAAAAAAGATTTGAAAATTCCAACTTGGATCAAATTTAAAGATGAATTGGAAAATGAATTTTATGGCTCCTTCTTGGGAGGGGAATTAGGAGCGCCTTCTCTGCACATTAAAAAAAATAGATTAACCGGATTAGAAGTTGGCATTACTGGATATCCCAAACAACGAGAAAACAGATTAAATTTTTTAAATGAAATTTCAAGTTATTTTAATAAAAAAGGCATTAATACAAATTCAATTTATGAGGGAAAAACAAAATCTGATAATAAAATATTCAGGTTACAACTAAGTATAACTTTTGATAATGTACTTAGATTTCTTATAAACATAAAATTAAACTATTGCGCTTATAAAACTAAAAAAATATATCTTTCCCTTGGTAAATTGGCTGCCCATAAAAAAGAAAAATACTACAAATTAACTGAAATAGGATACGGTGCAGAATTGATTATGAAAAAACTTAAACTAACCCCTAATTCTCTTTATTTGCTACTTAATGATTTTGGGCCAAACAAAGAAGAGACCTCACTATGAAACTAGCCTCCCAAAAAATAACTAAAGTAGAAAGAATAAACTATCAAGGCAAACTGTACAATGTTACAACTAGTTCTGGCAACGTGATTGTAAACGGCATTCTTTGTAAAAATTCAGGCGGCTTAGGCACTCCCGCCAACCAGCGGGTAGTGGCCGGAATGATCCATAAAGCCCATCTGGGAGTATTATTCCTGGATGAAATAGCTACCATGGAGCC
>DATDXK010000113.1:0-3666 GCA_035289345.1 Candidatus Nanoarchaeia archaeon | reverse complement strand
AATGGTTGAGCCTTCCCGCAGGACGTCCAGAATCTCTTTGATGTCTTCAAACTCTTCCATCACAAATGGCCGTACCAGCACTCGCGACTTCTCGTCTTGGCTGCTATGAGAATTAACCTCAACATATTCATCGCCTTGCGGCTCATACTCTTCCTCTTCCACTGGCCTAGAGAATCTCTCTTTTAATTGTAAAAAAAAATCCTTCATGTTCACACCCTCTTCAACATTTTACCCTCTGGCACGAATAGATACTCCTTATATATAAATGTTATTATAATGCAATGATTACGATTCGAGATTCAGGAAATTGGAATAAGCTTTGCCTTTTTTTCCATTTCTTTTACTGTAATGAACTTCCGCCCGCGGCAGCTTGAACGTTCCCAGAATATTCAGCTTGGCGCGGATATTGTAAGTGATTAGCCTCTGCTCATGAACTTCAAATTCCGGCAAATGCCAGATAACTTTAGTCCCCTGTTTAGCATGCCTGATTTCTTTGGGCTTCACGGTTCCCAGCTCTAAACTTTTCTCAACATTAGCTATGGCCGGAACCAAGTCAATAATCTCCAGGTCTTTCAGCAGCTTTCGTGAACGATTTTTTACTTCTAATGTAACTTTTATTTCTGACAAGGTGCCTTCATCTTCGCTTTTAACTGTCACGGCTTTCTTCCTGATGATTACCGGAGCCTGCACAGCAGCATAAAACCAAGCTAACACTAAGACAATGGCAATGACATACAATATCAGCCGATAATTAGTAATAGACTGCACAGTGGCCGATTCTCCAGGTTTCAGGCTGACTTCCCAGGCTAAGTAGCGCTGGCCGCCCCGAGTCTTAAGGAAGCCATCGCTGTTTGTAAACAAAGAACTGAAAAAAGAAATTGGGACTTTAGCTTCCTGGGTGTTAAGCACATTCCCGTTGTTAGTAATGTTTATGATAAATCTCTTTCTGAAAAAAACTGAATGTTCTTCCACTGCCACCTCAAATTCCGGCACCAAGGTGGCTACCGTCAGCTCCTGCTCTAACACCTTGATGGTCTGTCCGGCATGCTCAAAAACAAAAAACAGCTTGTAATCTTTAGGTTGCAGATGCTTGCTGGGAGTTAAAGTGAATTCCAGTGTTTTTTGGTCCAGCGGCAGCAGCTTTACTGGAAAGGCCTGATTAAACTCCGGAACTGCGCTCTGCACTTTGACCACCAGATCTGACAGGTCCAAAGCATTTAAATTTTCTAGAAACAAGGTAGCGGCAATCGACTGGCGTGGATTGACGATCTTATCCAAGTCTAAGCTAACCCTAATCGTAGGCAAATATTCAATAGGCTTCTCGGAGCCAAGGTAGACTTTCAAAGACAATTCCTGGCTCTGTCCGGAATCGCTGTCAATGGAAAAGGCTACATAATAAATTCCCGGCTCAAACCTGGTGACTGGCTGCGCCCTGATTTTGGTAGTGTAGGTCTTTCCTGGCAGCAGCGTAATAATCTTATCGCTCAACGGCTGAGGGTCAACATTCCACCCTCGGGACTGCAGTGAATACAAACTGTATTTCTGCTGGACTCGGCCGATATTGGTCAGGCGCAGTTGGTATAAGGCTGATTCGCCAAAGCTGATGCGGTCTTGGAGCGGAGTAACCGTGATGGTTGTATCTTTGCCTGCGCCGCTGGCCGCAAAACTACTTAAAAGAACTATTAGGACAATTAAACAAACATTTAAACAAACTTTCCACCGCACGTATGCCCACCTCGTGGACTAATGTTAATGACTCCTATTTAAATACTTCTGTGGAGCAGCAGATAAAGAAGCAGCAGTGGAAAAAAGTGATTAGGCCGCTGAGATAAAGAAAAAGTAATTACGCCGCTGACGCTCCCGCGCTTCTGCAGCCATCCCAGACTCAGAGAAACATTTATATATATTTATCAATTCATCTTAACATAAAAAAATGAGGCGATACAGATAGATGGTAGAAGGATTTAGGGGGGTTGTTTCTTTATTAGACCGGATTGGAGTTTATGATATTGTACTGCCGTTCCTGCTGGTATTTACCATTATCTTTGCCATTTTAGAAAAAACCAGGATTTTTGGCGTTGAAAAAATTAAGGATCTGGAAGTTACCAAGAAGAACATCAATGCCATGGTGGCCATAATCATAGCCTTCCTGGTGGTAGCCTCCACTAAATTAGTAGCAGTAATTAACGAAGTCATGGCCAATGTGGTGCTGCTGGTTATCTTAAGCATCTGCTTTCTGATTCTCGTTGGTTCGTTTCATGGAGACAAGCCCTTTAGCCTGGAAAATACCGGCTGGGCTCCGTTGTTCATGGTGCTGATGTTTATCGGCATCGTGGTAATTTTTCTTAATGCCTTAGGTTGGCTGCAGTTATTACTGGAATTAATCAAGAATTTTGACCAGGATTGGGCTGCTACCCTGATTTTTTTAATTATCACCATCGCCTTCATCATTTACATCACTTACGAAAGAAAACCAATGAAAGATAAAGATGAAAAAAAATGAATAAGGAAGAAAGAAAATGATCAAAAAAATGATCAATAATAACCTGGAGGTTCAGCTATGGCAACATTTCAAACATTAATCGATTATTTTCAAGCTTACGGAGTGCTAGATTTTATTTTACCGTTCATCTTAGTTTTTACCATCGTCTACGCCGTCCTGATGAAAACTAAGATTCTCGGCGATAAAAAAAATTTTAACGTCGTGGTATCGTTAATCCTGGGCTTGTTGTTTGTCGTGCCGCATATCCTGGGAACGTATCCGTTAGGCTATGACCCGGTGGCCGTGCTTAATGAAACCCTGCCCAGCATTTCCCTAGTAGCTATTGCCGCAGTGATGCTGCTGATTCTGCTGGGAATTTTCGGAACAGAATTTTTAGAGCCGGCCAAAAGCGTCATTGCTCTTGTTTCAGTAGCGTTTATTGTCTATATCTTTGGTGCTTCCCTCAACTTCTGGAGAGGACCCTATGATATATTTTATTGGTGGACCACTGAAACTACCGAGCTGCTGTTAATCATCCTGGTGTTCGGGCTAATCGTTTGGTTTGTGACCAAAGAACCTGGAAAAGGCCGCAGTGTTGGAGATAGAGTTGATGATATCGCAGGAATCCTGGGAAAGTTTTTTGGCAAAGGAGGCCATTAGTAAATGGCTACCCTCCTAGATTTAAGCTTAATCAGCGCCTTTGACGTTGTCTTTTCCTGGATCCTGATTTTTGCTATTCTATTTGCTATTTTACAGAAGAAAGGGTTCATTACCACCAATGTGGTCCTTAACGGAGCCATTGCCTCGGTAGCCGCCTTCCTGGTAGCCTTCTCTAAAACTGCAGTAGCGGTGATTAATAATATTATCCCCTGGTTAACGGTAGTAATTATTTTTGGCATTGTGCTGCTGCTGCTGTTCCACACTTTTGGGTTAAAAGAGGAAGCCCTGCCGGAACTGGTCAAGGATAAGGGCGTTTATTGGACTATTCTGGGCATTGCTATTGTGGTAGTCATGGCTGCTTTCGGGCAAGTGTTTGGTCAATCGCTCACTGAAGCAGCGTTTCAAGGCGGCCAAGCAGTGGATCAAGCTGCAGAGGGCACGGGAACGGCTACCGGCAGTTTCCAAAGCAATGTTTATGCCATCTTATTTAACCCCAAAGTATTGGGAGTGATCATTATTTTTGT
>DATDXK010000112.1:0-4104 GCA_035289345.1 Candidatus Nanoarchaeia archaeon | reverse complement strand
GCAACGGTTTGATGGATCAACGAGATGATTACCAAGAACAATGTGATGACGGCAACCTTAACAATAATGATGGCTGCAGCGGCCAATGTTTGCTGGAAAACGGCTACAGCTGCCCGCAGGCTGGGCAAGCTTGCGTCCAGCAATCTGATTATGAGTTATCCAGCTGCCGCCCGCCGGGCGGGCAATGGCTGCCGGGAAGAACCTATCGTTTTGTAACTGATTATTTTGAGGTTTCCTGCAATCTGCAGAATGTCCAGAATGTGATTATTGATTGCGACGGGCACAGTATTTCCGGCTTAAGATTGCAGGATTCAACGGCGGTTACGGTAAGAAACTGCAACATTGTGGGCAGTGGCTCGGCTGCAGGAATAGACATAAATGGCGGTTACGGGCATAAGCTGCAGGACAATAATATTTACCGCGGCACGGGCATCAGCATCTTAAACAGCAGAAACAACCTAGTTCGCGGCAATTTGCTGAAAAATAATCAGTTTAAGGGCTTGAGTTTAGGCAGTTCATCAAACAATGTTATTGAAAAAAATAAATTGGTTAACACCAACTTGGTTCTTCTGGCCAGCAATGACAACACGTTCACTGAAAATATTATCGCCGACTGGCGGTTTGGCGGCAGCAATAACCGATACATGGGCAATGAATTCCAAAATAATGTGTTCACTGCAGATTACCTTACTGCCAGTTTGCCGGACACGTTTGAAAACAATTATTGTGAAATTACAACCTATTGCCTGCCGCGCAAAGATGTAGGTGATCCGTTAATTTGCGGCCGCCGGGATTTCTGCAGTCCTGGCTCTTCCCGGCCCAATCCATTATTAACTTACGAGTGTGCTACTGTGGAATTGCAGGGTGGCAGTTTCGGCAGCTGCAGCGGCGGAAAACAATGCAATCTTGACGGGCAGTGCGCTTATGCAGATCAATCCGGGACTTGCGGTGATAACCGCCAGCAGCCGGCCAGGGAAGAGTGTGATGATGGAAATGTGCTTGGTGGTGATGGCTGCAGCAGCCAATGCTACCTTGAAGACGAAGAGTTTCCTTGCTCCGGTGCTGCTTGCAACTGTCCAACTGGTTACAGTAAATGTGGTTCAATCTGTGCGGACCTGAAGAAAAATAATAATCATTGCGGCGCTTGTTTTGACAGTTGTCCGGCTGGTTCAGCCTGCGCTATACCGCAAGCCGACCGCAATCCTGGTTGCTTCAGAATTAGTGGCGATTATCTGGAAGTGGCTAAGGTTAGAATTATTCCGACGGGGGTTTCTGATCCAGGCGTTTCCGGCGGTGATTTGCCTTCTGGAATTCCTGCAGGTGGCGTTGGCAGTACTGGAGATGGAGGAGAGATAGCTGCTCCGGATAGTTGTCCAGCTGGCACTGATAAATTAATCTTCAGGGACGGATCGGTAAGATGCGACCAGATTTTGCAGCAGGTGAGGGCAGCAGTGCAGCAACCTACTGACGGGCCGTCTTTGCTTTCGGCAATTCGCCAGGCAGTAGCAGATTATTTTAGCAGAATCAGAAGGTAAGAGATGCGGCAGTGCGGTTAATATGATAAAAGTGGTGGAATGATTTTGGTTAGCGGAGATGCTTACTTGTTTATGATTGGTCCTTACTGGTCCGCTAGGCTGGATTCAGGGTTTGCCGGCAGTCAGTCGAGAAAGCTAAAGCTAGTTCCAAAAAAATAATTCCTTTTTTTAATCAATCACCACTTTGATTTTATCAGCAACAATTTCTTTTTTTCCATTATATTCAGTCACTTTGCCGGAGATTTCCACTACTTCTCCAGTTTTCAGGCTGACTGCTTCTTCCGGGAAGAAGATAATCTTAAATTGTTCAACATTATGGCCGGATACGGTTAAGAAGGTAGCTTTCTCCGTTTCTGTAATGCCTTCAATCACACCATTTATCTTGATCTGCTCATTGAGGAAAGCCTGATCTAACTGTTCAACTTGCTTCAGGTCCAGGGCTTGCGAGTAAATAAACAAGAACATTAGCCCGAGAATAGTTGAAATGAGGGCTATTTTTAACAGCGTTGGCTCTTGCATCTTCTTCATTCAAGTGAAGATATAATTAAATATTTCCCCAATCTTTATATATATTGGTCTTCTTTGAAATGATATGGCTGAGGAGCGAATGGTCGAATTGCGGGAACGCTTGGTTCAATTGGAACGGCGGATACGCCCCTTAGAATGGGATTCCAGTAGAAACCAGATTAACGAATTTCGCCAGAAGGAATACCTGCGTCTGAAAGAAGAGCATGCACAATGCTTGCATGAATTACTTAGCCTGAATCAGAATAGGACCTTATAGTGAAAAATAATCCAAGTAGTCTACACCCTTAATTTAACCTAAATCTTTATAAATAATCTATTCTTAACCTGACTTATTAATGCTGAGACGCCTTTAAGGGTTAGATTCAGGTAGAATCTTTCAGTCTCGGGGGTTGTTACATGGTTGAATTTAAGTTGGTTTTAGGGGCTAAAGATGGCCGGAGCCATCAACAGGAAATTAAAAGTCCGGAAGCCGATAACTTGCTCAAGGCCAGGATCGGCGATACCATTTCAGGCGATAATTTGGGATTTTCCGGCTATGAGTTTCAAGTTACCGGCGGTTCTGATAAATGCGGTTTTCCCATGCGGAAAGGCATCCAGGAAGCTCGTAAACGAGTTCTGATTGGCAAAAGTGTCGGGTTTTGTGGCAAGAAACGGAAGCTTGGCAAAAAAACCGTTCGTAAAAGCCAGCATGGCTTAATTCGCCGAAGAACAGTTTGCGGCGAGATGATTACTAAGATCATTCACCAAGTTAATTTGAAAGTAGTTAAGGAAGGGCCCCAGCCGTTAGCTGCGCCACAGTCTGAAGCTGAGGCTAAAGTTAAAGTGGAATGAATAATTTTAAATAGTTCTTTTTATTTTATTGCTTTATGAATTTTAAATATCAGCTGGAACAGCTTGCTGTTGGCTTTAACCGTTCTTTCAGTTTTGTGGCCAGTCGGTTAAAGCATTTTCCGCAGTTAAGCCTAGGAGAGCAAATCTCTTACCCTGTTATCGGCGTGGGGCTTATTTTAGTGATTATTTCTATCATCATGTTTATAATTTAAAAAAGAATTCCGTCCTTATGTGAAGTTAGTTAACCCATAGAACGTTTTGTCGCTGGTTATTCTATCTGCCGGCTTTTTTGGCAGTGTTAATGCTGATTTCAGTTTTATCTTCTTTACTGGACTAGTGGTCCAGTTTCAGGGGCAAAGATTTTTAATATTGTAAGCCGTCAGCTGGCAATAGCCAGTTATATAATGGCCTTCAAAACTTCTCCAGACTTGGTTACCGGCTAAAGGCTCTTTCTTTCCTGGAAAGAAGATGTCCGCATTGTTGCAGACCGTGGCACTGTTTTGTTCCAGTTCTGTTTGACAATTAATAACAGCTTGCTCTAGTTGTTGCTGATATTTTTTAATTCGGTCTTGGCAAATTCCTGAGATTTTGAAGGTTAAATTATAATTATTTTCCAAGGCGGTGTTTTGCAGTTCAACAATGTCGTTGTAACCTTTTTGGGTGAGATAAGCTCCAGTGATCATCCCGGCAGAGAAGATAGCTGCAGACAGAATGGCTTTAAATCCTCGTGAGGGCATGATCAAGGTGTAAATTAAATCAGAAATATAAAGATTATGGATTTAACTTTACGATTATCAAAATTGTTTTTTATAAACCTTAAACCGTTCGCAGAACCTTCTTCTCTCGGTCATAGAGCCCCATTTTAGCCATCTGCTCATACTGCTGTTTGGTTAAGGGAACGTAACTTAGCTCAAAACCCTGGCTGTTGATTGCAGATACAACCTGATCAACTTTATTCTGGTCAATGTTCTCTCCGATTAATAACAAGTTGGCCTTATTCTTGCTCTTTTCTCCATGCAATAGAATTTCCCTGATCCCGGAAATGTCAGCTGAGGCTTCCAGAAAGGATTTAATTCCATCTACTTTTTCGGCTAATAATTCCCTAAGAAAAGCGGTTTGCTCATTATTTTGGTTGAGATAAGTCTTATTATTTTTCCAGACTTTCCGTTCAATTAAGCCTAAAGACACAAATTCTTGCAACAGCCTGAAG